>JAFLJU010000334.1 GCA_022712835.1 Desulfobacteraceae bacterium | reverse complement strand
GGCACCCAATCCACCCGTGCCCAGATCATTGAAACCCTGATCACCCGGAAATATATCGCGAGATCCGGCAAAAAGCTTCTGGCATGTGACAAGGGGTGCTACCTGGTGGAGATGCTCAGACGCTGTCCAATTTCTTCTGTACTCACCTCTCCTGTGGAAACTGCCCGATGGGAGATGAACCTGAACCGGATCTCCCTTGGAGAAGAAACAAACACACAATTTTTGGTGAATATCAAAGAGTTTGTGACCCGGGCGGTGAATGAGCTCAAAACAGCCCCGTTTGATTTGAAAGATTTTAAGACCCTGACCCCAGCCCTGGCCAAGGTGGGAAATTGCCCCGGCTGCGGTAATGGGGTTACAGAAACCCAAAAAGCATACACCTGCAGCAATAAAGAATGCCAGTTTGTTATCTGGAAAAAAATAGCAGGAAAGAGTCTGTCTGCCAAAATGGCGGCCAATTTATTGAAATACCGGAAATCAGGCCCCTTTAAAGGATTCATATCAAAAAAGAAAAAACGATTTTCAGCTTCCCTGGTACTTGTTCAAAAGGAGGGCCTTTGGCAGGTCTCGTTTGATTTTGCCCCTTCGGGAACAACATCTCCTCCATCGGATACCCGACCAAATACCCAGGCAAAACCAAAGAAACCGGCCACCATGAAACCATCTGGAAAAACTTCCGGCAAACCTGTTTGCCCCTTGTGCGGGGGCACCATCATTGAAGGAAAAAAAGGGATGGGCTGTGCCAATTGGCGCCCGGAACAGGGCAATTGTCTCTTTGTCATCTGGAAGGAAATCCTGGGGAAGCAACTGACCGAGAAAAACATGGAAACCCTTTTAAAGGGCAAAACCACCATCGCCTACGTACTCAAAGATCCAATGGGAAATAAATTCAAAGCAAAATTGCAGATGATCCAAACACCAAACCTAGGGTTTGCCATAAAAATTCTGCCACAACAAGATTCTCCCGGGGCGATGACCTCCCAGATTCCCTGCTCCCGTTAAACAAAATTCCCGGGAGGCAGAACTACCCTCCGGGACAACCCTATAAAATCAGGACTAATTCATTCCCGGCATAATAATGTTGGATTTTTCGCTTTTCTGCTGGGCTTCCATGCGCTTGAAATTTTCAATCACCTTCTGGGTTTCCAATTCCATGGCCTTGGGAAACTGATCCATGGCTTCTTCCATGGTGGTGGCCTCAAGTTTGGCCTGCATGGGAATGGGACCCTGGGGGGTGCCAAGCTGGGTATTACCGATGAAAATGGTTTCCCGGCTGGTATCATCTGTGCCATCCACATTCATGGGAATCAATTGCCGGATATTGGCAATTTTAAGATCTGTAACAGATATTTCTCTATAAAGATTAGTTTTGTCGACCTGAAAATCAAGATTGTTTGGTGCTCCGCCGTTATCGCCCATGGGGTTGTCTCCATTATTTGTGTTAATAAATACCTGACCACGCATCAGGATTGCCCTCTTTATTACCTTTTTCAAGGCGCAAGTTCAAGCAAAGATTCTAAATTTACCTTCACCCATTGCCTGAACAGATCTATCATTTATTTTTTCCTTGCATTTTCCCCATTTTTTTCTGATATTCTTGACCTTATATGGGTGTCTATGATCCAACTCTACTAACAAGGCAGGTAAAATGCAGACCAAAAACTTTACACCATTTATGGAATATATCAAGAACAGACCCGAATCACAGCCGGTTTCAACCGCGGCTACGTTTGAGGTACAGGCCTTTAATAAGGGGGATGTAATTTTTTCCGAAGGCGCCAGGGGAGATACCGCCTATACCATCCAAAAGGGTGGGGTGGAGATTTCCATCCGGGAGGATGGCAAGAAACTGATATTGACCACCCTGGGAGAAGAATGTGTTTTCGGAGAGATGGCCCTGATTCTGGGAAATCATGTCCGAACGGCCACGGCAACCGCCATTGAAGATTCCCAGATGATGCGGATTCCCAAGGAAGTTTTTGATTCCTATATGAAACAATCCCCCAAGGTAATCTCCACCTGTCTTGTGGCCATAGCAGGTCGTCTCCATGAATTTACCGCCAACTCCTCCAACAAACCGGAAACTTTGGAAAGCATTGCCCGGATACTGGACCTTCTTCGTATCCATGACCGGTCTGAGCTTTTATATCAAGAGACCATCACTGCCATTGCCGGAATCCTCTTAAAACAAGAGAAAGAGATCATGGCCGGTCTGACCACAATGGAAAATTTCAACCTGATTGAGACACAAAAGATGCCGTCAGGAGAGTCTCGGATCACCCTTTTGGGAAAAGACAAATTTTTGGAAAAAGCCCTGAAGCTTTTCAAACTGCTTGAAGGATATGGAGAAATTTCCTAAACGATTATAAGTTTCCCCTATCTCCATTGGGCTTATAGGGATTGAACACCTCCACCATGCGACTTTCATTATCCACCCGAACCGGAGTGTAGCGGTAACGAGAAAACCAGACGCCTATTTTGTTCCCCTGCTCATCCAGGATATCGGAACCGACAATGGGACCACTATCTATATGAAGATCACTCAGATTGCTGATCTTTTCATACACTGCCTGTTCAGTTTCAATTTTAAACCAAAGCCTGTCATTGAACCCATAGGTATTGTCAATCCCAACAACCGCATAGGGTATAGAAGAGCGACCGCAATAATAGTAATTATAGGTTTTGGACAAGGCCCCGCCGCGGTATTGTTCCAGCAGTGCGGGATTGGACTTTAATTTTCCCGATACCCCCACACAACCGATTAAAAATAACGACAAAATCACGATGAACCATCCCAGGCGCCCCTGGTTTGATTTACACAAGCTTTTTTCCATATTATCTCCTTTAAAAAAAAACAGGTCGAGCCCTGATTATTTCAACCCGCTAAACGCTTAAGTCTATTCACCTTCAAATTGGGTGATGGCAAACACCTTGACACCGGGAATCTTACTTCTGCCCATAAGGTCGGGCAGTTCCACGATAAAGGCACATTCTATCAATTGGGCCCCCAGCGTTTCAACCAGTTTGACCGTGGCCCCCACAGTTCCACCCGTGGCAATTAAATCATCCACAACAATGACCTTTTCCCCTTTTTTAATGGCATCTTCATGGATTTCAAGGGTATCTGACCCATATTCCAGATCATAGGTTTCCTGGATGGTTTTACAGGGCAATTTTCCTTTTTTCCGAACCGGCACAAACCCGATGCCCATTTTATAGGCCAGGACCGCACCAAATACAAATCCCCTGGCATCAATTCCAACAATCTTGTCAATGCCCATATCCTTGTAGCGATTGTACAATATATCGCAAGATTCCTTGAATGCGCTAGGATCCTGCATCAATGTGGTCAGGTCTCTAAAAATAACCCCTTTAATGGGCCAGTCTGAAATGCTTCTGATTGTTTCTTTTAAATCCATCTTCTCTATTATTCTCCGGGTTTAAGGGTTATTGATCGATACTGCCAATGGTATTGACGATTAATTTTTTTACATTGTCTGCATTCCGATTAAACACGGCAAGAATTTCATCCCAGGTCACCGGGGCCTCATCCTCTTTCCAGCAGTCATAATCCGTTGCCATGGCAATCGCAGCATAGGGGATACCGGCCTCATTGGCAAGCATGGCCTCGGGGGCCGTGGACATGTTGATCACATCTGCCCCCCAGAGACGAAACATTTTGGATTCCGCCACGGTGGAAAATCGCGGCCCTTCAATGGTAACCACGCAACCCCGTTCATGGACGGCAAGACCCAGGACTTTTGCCGATTCATACAATTTTTGGCCAAGGTTCCGGTCAAAAGGATGGGCCATGGCCGTGTGAACCGCCCCGCCTTCAAAAGAATCCGCAAAGGTATTTTTACGGAACCGTGTAAAATCAATGAACTGATCAAGCACCACCAGGTGACCCCGGTCAATTTCTTGTTTCAGACTGCCGCAGGCGGTGGTGGCGATTATATGGGTGGCACCGGCCCGCTTTAGAGCGTCAATATTGGCCCGGTTGTTGACCTGGGTGGGGCTGAACTGGTGTCGCCTGCCATGCCGGGCAAGAATCAGGGTGTCCACCCCCTTGATGCTGCCAGCCAAAAAAGTTGAGGACGGCGTACCATAGGGGGTTTGAATTTCAATTTCCTTTGAATCTTTCAAAATATCAGGATCATCCAACCCAGACCCGCCGATTATGCCAACCACTGTCATCTTGCTCTCCTTATGTGTATGTGCAACTAAACTGCAAATATCAGATACAAACTTGCATTATTTTTTTTATATATCCTTCCTCTGCGCCTATCACAAATGGAATAAGTTATCAAGTCTTTGGTTCAGGAATCCCTCCCCGAAATCCCCCCCAAAACCCACAATAGAAGAGGGACTTCACCGGACTCCCCCCTCCCCTGGCCTAACCAAATTTTTACCCAAAGAGAATTGATTTCATGGTATACATTGTTCCTAATTTATTATATCCATGGAAACAAAAATTAAAAAAAGAGCTTAAAAAAATTATGTTATCTAAATCCTTTGGAGTTGAGATGACCCTTAAAACCATTGTCCTGTCCTGCCTTGCCATGACGGCATTTGCAGCCAATTCCATTTTTTGCCGATTTGCCCTGGGGGAATGCGGTATGGATGCCGGAACCTTTACCCTGATCCGTCTGACTTCCGGTGCCGTGGTCCTGGGAATTATGGCAGGTCGTAATGCCCTTACCCTCCCCGCCATGGATGGCCATACACCCTGGGTCATGCCCCTGATGCTGGCCCTGTACGCCCTGTTCTTTTCCTATGCCTATGTGGACCTTAGTGCCGGCACAGGGGCTCTGATCCTTTTTGGTGCGGTCCAGATCACCATGATCATCGCCGGCGTAATGACCGGAGAACGGCCAGGGCCTGTCCGGATTATAGGCATGGTACTAGCCCTTTCAGGACTCGTTTATCTTGTGCTTCCGGGATTGTCTGCCCCCTCCCCCCTGGGTGCTTGTTTAATGACCCTGGCAGGCATCTCCTGGGGAATCTATTCCCTCCTGGGAAGGCAGACCCAAAATCCTGTGGCCACCACTGCCTTTAATTTTATCTGGGCAGTTCCCCTGGTACTTGCACCGATATTTTTTTTGTCGGGTTTTTCTCTGCCAGAAATGGGGGGGATTGGTGTCTGGGCAGCTTTTCTTTCCGGCACCCTGGCCTCGGCTTGCGGCTATGTCATCTGGTATGCGGCCTTAAAAGGACTCTCCCCGATCCGGGCAGCAAGTATCCAACTGACCGTGCCGGTGATTGCAACGGCCGGCGGGATATTTTTTTTATCAGAGACCTTGAGCCTGAGGGTTTTTATCGCTTCTGCCACCATTTTATCCGGGGTGGGGCTGGCATTGTTCCCCCCCAAAAAAACAATTAACTCAAAAATATAAAAAATATGTTATACTCTTTTGGAAAACAAAAAAAAACAAACTCAAAAACATCAAATATTATTTGTACAAATGAAGGAAATTATGAATGAAAATTCTTGTTGTGGACGATGAAATCGTCAGTCGGAAAAAAATGATGAGAATCAGTACCGATTTTGGCACCTGTGAGGGGGTTCAAAGTGGGAAAGCCGCATTGAGTGCCATAAAGACAGCCCTGGAACAATGGCAACCATATGATTTGAT
>JAFLJU010000555.1 GCA_022712835.1 Desulfobacteraceae bacterium | reverse complement strand
GGATCGCCTATCTGAACGTGTCCTGCCGGTGTATTCTCGGAAAAACTCTCCGATGATGCCGTAACGCCGTGGATACCATCCTTACCCACCCGGCCACCGCTCATGATAATCAATTCGCCGGGAGAGGTTGTTTTTTCATGGCTGGGCTTACCCTTAAGAAGGGCCGGCATGATCCCCAGAGCGGTCACAAAAACCAGGCTTTTGCCCATATACCCCGGATCAAAAAGGGTCTGGCCGAATGTGGTGGGAACGCCGCTTTTGTTCCCCCCATCTTTAACCCCTTCAATCACCCCGTCCAACAGCCTTCTGGGGTGAAGTGGTGGACTCAAAGGACCATTATACCCAAGTTCCCCCACACAAAATCCGAAACTGCCCATGAAAAGTTTTGCCCCCATGCCCGTTCCCATGGGATCCCGGTACACGCCGACGATTCCAGTGATGGCGCCGCCATAGGCTTCCATATTAGAAGGAGAATTATGGGTTTCACCGGTGATCACATAATTGTTCTCATCGTCAAATTTCCCCACCCCTGCATTGTCCCATAGAACTGAGACAACCCAATCCTTTTCTTCCTTAAGGGCCAGGGTGGGAAGCTGAATATAGGTTTTAAACAAAGAATTTTCAACCACAACTTCGCCCGTGGTAGCATCCGTGTATTGAAAGATACCGTTAAAGGTATTGTGACAACAATGATCGCTTCTGGCCTGGGAAAGATATTCCAGTTCCAGGTCGGTGGGGGTGGACAAGCCGACTTCTTTTCTCTCTTCCAGAACCTTTTGCTCTAGGAAATATTCCCGGATAACGGGAATATCCCTCGGGTTCAGCGCAAGATTTCTCTCATCGCTTATTTTTGACAGCATTTCATCTGAATCGATGGCGATGGTTTCAAAACAGGGGGTATGATCCAGAATCACCTTGGCCGGTTTCACATCGGCCCCAATCTCTTTATTCCAGGATTCCCGGGAAAAAATTTTGTACTGCTGGATGATGGGATTGGACAACAGCTGCCTTGCCAATGTTTCAACGTCGTCGTGTGTCAGAGTTTTGCCATTCAGGCAATACCGCTTGGAAGTGTAAATGCCTTCATCACTCCCAAAGGTTTTATCCAGCACATCGGTAATGGCTTCCATGGCAGTCGCACCGGCATTATCTTTAACACCGGGTCTGAACCCGATCCAGATACAAAAGTCAAACTCTATATCCAGGGGTTGTAAGCTGGAAACCTGGGTCACCGGATTGGTTAAAACCTCATCTTTTACCCGGTCAAGGCCTGCCCCATCAATATCTGATTCGATGGTCACGATATGGATACACCGGGCCACTTCAATTTTTATTCCAAAATAGGAATCTGCTTTTTTCTTTAAAGAGGATGCTTCCGCATCTCTCAGCTCTTTTTTAAGAGCAATTTCAATACATGAAATCATATTATCCACCCGATATTGTCTACCCGATATTATCTACCCGGTTTTATGAAACTGTTTACCTGTTCTTATCACGCCTATTTTACTATCCATTTAACTATCGATTTAACTATCCATTGATCATTCGAACAATGTCATTATAAAAAACAAAAACCATTAAAGCCACCAGCATTGCCGCCCCGAACTGAATCAATTTTTCCCGTAATTTTTCACTGACCGATTTACCGGTAATCGCTTCAATCCCAAAAAATAGCAAATGCCCCCCATCCAAAACCGGAATCGGAAACAAATTAATAATTCCGAGGTTGACAGAAAGCAATGCGATAAACCATACAAAATTGACAATCCCGGCCTTGGCCTGTTCCCCTGCCATCTGGGCTATCATAATGGGTCCCCCCAGATTGTCTGCAGAGACACTGCCAGTGACCATTTTGACAACAGACAAAATGGTCAATTTCACCAGACCATAGGTATCTGATATGGAGCGCCCCATGGCCTGGATCGGATTCAAACTTTTATGAAAGGTATCACCGGTTCCCAGGATGCCGATGACAAATTTGTCCACATCCTCACCAAATACATTTTTCCCAATCCGTTTTTCAGGAACAAGTTCCACACTGGTGATTTGCCCGCCCCGCTCAAGAATAATATTTAATTTTTCACCGCTACCGGTGCTGATAACCCGGGAGATATCTTCAAACGATTCAATGGGGTGTTGATTAATTTCTCTGATAATATCACCGGATTTAAGACCGGCACTTAAAGCGGGTGTATTTTCCATAACCTTGCCAATAACAGGGGTACCCATGTAAATCCCTGAAAACTGATAGAGCACGTAAAAAATAAACAAGGACAAAATAAAATTAAAGGCAGGTCCCGCAGCCACGATGATACTTTTCTGGGCCAGGCTTTTATGGGTAAAAGACAGAGACTTGTCCTTGGGATCAAGGGGTGCTCCCGGTTCCTCTCCCACCATTTTCACATAACCGCCCAGGGGGATGGCAGAAACACAATACTCGGTCCTCCCGATTTTTTTCTTGAACAGTTTGGGACCAAATCCCAAAGAGAAAACATCCACCCCAACCCCACAGAGGCGAGCGGCTAAAAAATGCCCCAATTCGTGGCAAAAAACAAGAATACCAATAACAACAACAAACGCGGCAGCAGAATGACCCATTTAAGACCTCACTTTTATATCCCAATTTTTATATCCCATTTTCATATCTGGGATTTGGCTGTTTCCCTTGCCCAATGATCGGCTTCAATAATACCTGAAAGATCAGGATTGTCAATGCGGGTATGAAGCCCCATGGTGTTGGAAATAAGTTTAAAAATACCTGAAAATCCTATCCGGTTTTCAAGAAACGCCTGAACCGCTATCTCATTGGCGGCATTCATAACCGCCGGAAGGGTTCCTTTTTGTTTGCAGGCTTCAAAGGCAAAAGAAAGAGAGGGAAATTTTTCTACATCTGGTCGATCAAAGGTAAGACTATTAAGGGCTGTAAAATCTGGAAAATCCATCTTCAAATCCAGACGTCCCGGCTGGGACAGTGCATAGGCGATGGCCGCTTTCATGTCTGGAATCCCCATCTGAGCCATCACCGTTCCATCCTTAAATCCCACCATCGAATGAACGATACTTTGGGGATGAACCAATACCTCAATTTCGTCAGGGGATATGCCAAACAAATGAACCGCTTCAATAACCTCAAGCCCCTTGTTCATCAAAGTAGCGGAATCAATCGTAATCTTGTACCCCATATTCCAGGTGGGATGGTTCAAGGCATCCGAAAGCGTAATGGTGGAAAAGTTTTCTATGGACCGTTCTCGAAAGGGTCCCCCGGAAGCCGTTAAAAAAATCCGTTTAAAATCCCGGGTGCGGTTGCCTTGAAGGCATTGGAAAATGGCAGAATGTTCACTGTCCACGGGCAGAATGTTCACCCCATTTATTCGTGCCCTTTCCATTACAATTTCCCCTGCCATGACAAGGGTCTCTTTGTTGGCAAGGGCAATTTGCTTTTTGGACTCTATGGCGGCAAGGGCAGGTTTCAATCCAGCAGCCCCCACCATGGCAAGCAAAACCATGTCAACGGTTTTTAAGGATGCCGCCGTCACATATCCTATCTCCCCGAATAAAATTTCAGGCTTCCAGGTTCCGGTCAAAGATTTGGCCAATTCAAAGGCCTTTGTCTCGTCTAATACCGCCACCATTTCCGGCTGAAATTCTTCAATCTGCCGGGCCAAAAGCTTGATATTATTGCCCCCGGTAAGGGCCAAGATATTAAACCTGTCCGGATACATCCGGACAACATCAAGGGCACTGGTGCCGATGGATCCGGTGGAACCCAATATGGACAAATGTTTCATATCACAAATACCAGATAGACATAGAGAACCGGAATGGCTAAGAGCAAGCCATCAATCCGATCAAGCATTCCCCCGTGCCCGGGCAAAATCCTGCCGGAATCCTTGATATGGGAAGCCCGTTTCAAGGCAGACTCAAACAAATCTCCCACCTGGCCGGCCATTGCCAACAAAAACGAGCAGGGGATGGTTAATAATGCCAGATGGAAACTGTCAAAAAACAAGAAGCAAGAAACAAATCCGAAAATCATGCCGGTGGCGATGCCACCCAGGGAACCTTCAATGGTTTTATTGGGACTGATATTAGGGGCCAGTTTGTGTTTTCCGAAAAAAGTGCCGGTATAAAAGGCGCCGGTGTCATTGGCAAAAATCACAACCAACAGCCAGACAATCCAGAAGGTGCCCCCATCCATTTCCTTGAGAAAGACCAACAACGCAAGAGAGACAGGGATATAAACAATCCCTAGGATTTGCTTGGATATGATATCAAAAACATGTGGGTCAGAGGGAAACTGCGATAGCACATATAGGGACAGGATCAATAGATTCAGAGCAAGTACTAAAAACAAAATCTGCAATGATCCCAAACAGGCACCAATGACAAGGGCCATGGAAATGGCATAGGAAATTAATTTAAGGGTATGGGAGGCCGGGGCAACATCATTTGTGAAAACGATTCTCAAATATTCCCGTACCGAGAATATGGCCACAGTTGATACCATAACCGCCAGAAGAAGGGTGCTGCCTTTTATGATGATCCCCAGAACAAGGGGACCCAGTATTATTGCGGTAAGCCATCGTTTAAGGTGTTGCATTTTACTCCACCGAATCGTCGGTCTCTTTTTTGAAAATTTAATAAAATCTCAACAAATTCATCCCGGGTAAAATCAGGCCACAGGGTGTCGGTAATGAAAAGTTCTGAATAAGCCGCTTGCCACATCATAAAATTGCTGAGTCGATATTCCCCGCTGGTTCTGATAATCAGATCCGGGTCCGGCATCTTTCGTGTGTATAAATGATCGGAAATCATTTCTTCGGTGATCTCATGAGGCAATATCTGGCCGGACAACACTTTTTTTGAAATCGCCTGAACAGCGGCTGTGATTTCCTGGCGGCTGCCATAGCTTAAGGCAAGATTTAATACCATACCCTGATTATTCTGGGTCATGGCAACTGTTTTATCAGCCGCTTCCTGGATATCTTTGGGTAATTTTTCTTTTTGTCCCAAAATGTTCAACCGAACACCCTGGGTCATTAACTCATCCCGTTCAGATACCAAAAATCGTTTAAGCAGCATCATTAATGCCGTTACTTCAACCTTGGGCCTTGACCAGTTTTCGGTGGAAAATGCATACAAGGTGAGCATTCCAATGCCCAACTGCCCTGCGGCAGTTACAATGGAACGAACGGCCTGGGAGCCTTTTTCATGACCTTTAATACGGTTCATCAACCGTTTTTTTGCCCAGCGGCCATTGCCATCCATAATCATAGCAACGTGGGCAGGAAGTTTTTTCGGATCAAGCCTTTCGGCCTGTATCGTTTCAGACTTCAAGGATTTCCTTTTCTTTGGCAGCAAAAATACTATCTAACTTTCTGACATACAGATCCGTCATCTCCTGGATCAGCTTTTGCCCCTTAAAGTTATCATCCTCGGAGATATCCCCTTCTTTTTGAAGATCCTTGATCATTTCATTGGAATCTCTTCTGATGTTCCGAACAGCCACTTTGTAATCTTCACAAATTTTAGAAGCACTTTTGGCGATTTGTTTTCTTCGATCTTCTGTCAGGGGGGGAATGGATATCCGAATCAGTTTGCCGTCACTGGAAGGTGTTAGGCCGAGGTTTGCTTTTAAGATTGCCTTTTCAACCTCTTTGATAACACTTAAATCCCATGGTTTCACCGTAATCATCCGACTTTCGGGTATGGAAACGGTTGCCATCTGGGGCAACTGGGTCGGGGTACCGTAATAATCTACTCTCACCCCATCCAGCATTGACTGGGATGCTCTGCCGGTACGAACCTTTGTCAATTCTTTTTCAAAGGCCTTTTCCGATTTCCCCATACGGTCGCGGGTTTCTTCGATCACTTCATTTATCATAACAATATATCCTAAATAATAAGGTAACAACTATCGGCAAGAACCTTTCCCAGGAATAAAATATCCACACTGAAAACGACCCTTGCTCTTAGCTTATTTATTATATATCCGGGTACCGATATCCTCGCCCAGAACAGCCTTATAAATATTACCGGCCTTGTGGAGGTCAAATACCTGGAGGGGCAAATCATGCTCCATTGCAAGGGAAATGGCGGTCATGTCCATTACATGCAATTGTTTTTCAATGATCCGCATATAGGACAGCTCATCAAATCGAACCGCATCATCATGGACCATGGGGTCCTTATCATAGACGCCATCCACCTGGGTTGCCTTAAAAAGAATCTGGGCACGGATTTCATGCCCCCGCAACACAGCTGCAGTATCTGTTGTAAAGTATGGGTTGCCCGTCCCTGCGGCAAAGATAACCACCCGTCCTTTTTCAAGGTGGCGAATGGCCTTCCTCCGGATAAAGGGCTCTGCAACCTTGTCCATTCGAATAGCGGACTGAACCCGTGTGGGCACCCCGCATTTTTCCAATGCATCGCAAAGGGCCAGGCTGTTAATCACGGTGGCAAGCATTCCCATGTTATCAGCCGAGGTCCTGTCCATACCGGCAGAGCTGCCGGCAACGCCCCTGAAAATATTACCACCACCCACAACGACAGAGATCTGAACACCCAGTCGAAAGACTTTGGCGACTTCTTCTGCCACATAATGGATCATTTCAGGAGTGATGCCGAAGCCCTGATTTCCCATCAGGGCTTCACCACTCAGTTTAATCAGAATCCTTTCAAACTCAGGCTTTTTTTCCAAGATTTACTCTCCTATTTGGAAACGTACAAATCTTTTAATCTGAATATTTTCACCAATTTTTGCAATGGCTTCTTTGAGGACATCTGTAATTGTTTTCTGGGGATCCTTAACATATTGCTGGCTCAGAAGGCAGACGTCCTTGTAAAATTTTTCAATTTTACCATCCACAATCTTCGCAATCATATTTTCAGGCTTTCCCTCTTCTATCATCTGGGCTGTAAAGATTTCACGTTCTTTGGCTATAACTGCGGGATCCACATCCTCGGGAGCCAAACCAGCAGGGTTAGCAGCGGCAATATGCATGGCTATGTTCTTTACAAACTCTATGAAATCATCTGTTTTGGCCACAAAATCAGATTCGCAATTCACTTCCACCATCACACCCAATTTAGCACCGGTGTGTATATAGGTATGGATAAGGCCTTCAGAAGTTGAACGCCCTGACCGTTTGGCGGCTTTGGCAAGACCTTTTTTCCTCAGCAGGTCCACTGCTGTTTGATAATCACCTTCCGCTTCGGCAAGAACCCGTTTACAATCCATGATACCGGATCCGGTTGCCGCGCGAAGCTCTTTTACCATTGCTGCAGAAATTTCCACCATTTTATTTCACTCCTTAAATTTTCGCTATTCAGTCACTTCTTTTGTTGTTTCAATCGTTGCATCAGCTGCGGGTGCGTCCACTGCTGGGGCAACTGCGACAGCTTCTTCAACCGGTGTGGTTTTTCTGATAATTTTTTCAACCACAGGACCGTCGGTACCGTCGGAAAGCACTTCGACACCCACTTTCTCTTCAACTCTTTCCGGGGGTCGCCCTTCTGCTTCACCCTTATCGGATTGAGCACTTTGACGTTCCTTATAAATCTGATGTCCTTCAATGGTGGCATCAGCAATACGGGAAGCAAACAAACGAATGGATCTGATGGCATCGTCATTGCCAGGAATAACAAAATCGATACCATCTGGATCACAATTGGTATCAACGACTGCAACAATGGGGATTCCTAAGCGCCTGCCCTCTTTAATGGCAATGGCCTCATTTTTGGGATCAATGACAAAAATAGCACCGGGCAGTCGTTTCATGGTGCTGATACCGCCGATGGCAAACTCAAGCTTTGCTTTGTCCTTGAGCATTTTTCCCTGTTCTTTTTTGGGATAATTTTCAAGGCTTCCGTCATCCTCAAGGCCCTGTAAAAAATGGAACCGGGTAATATTATTTTTAATGGTCTGGAAATTGGTCAACATCCCACCCAGCCATCTATTTTCAACATAAAAAGACTCTGAACGATTGGCTTCTTCATAAATGGATTCAGATGCCTGTTTTTTGGTACCGACAAAAAGGATATCTTTTCCTTCAGTGGCCACACTCTTGATAAAATCGTGGGCTTTTTTGTACAATTTCACTGTCTGCTGAAGATCTATGATATAAATACCGTTCCTGGCACCAAAGATATATTTTTTCATCTTTGGGTTCCATCGTTTTGTCTGATGTCCGAAATGAACACCTGCTTCCAAAAGTTCTCTAACTGTAATGTAAGCCATTTTCTCTCCAAATTAATTAATGGTTTTTGTTGCCTTCACCCACTTCATCCCCGGAAATCGACTCGATTAAAAGCACCTGACCCCAGGTCCATGGATGTGCGTTTTTAAATATTAAAACAAAATCCCGATTTATATACCAAATAAGGATGGGATAATCAATTCATTTTTTCATCGTACTTTTTTATATGGACCAGCCGGGGGTGACCCGCCAGGTCCTTTACAAACTCAGGGATTTCGTATTCGGAAAAAGAGGTGGCAATGGATGCCACCCCTTCCTGCTGATCAAACCCCATTTCGATGAGAATTCTTCCCCCGGGTAAAAGCCGGCTGCGTGCATGGTCCAACAATTGGCGAATGGCATCAAGACCGTCCAGCCCACCATCCAGCGCCAGGTGGGGTTCATGGAATTTTATTTCAGATGCCAGCTCGCAAATATCTGCTGTGGGAATATAGGGAGGGTTGGATAAAATCAGATCAAACCTTTCCTTATGAGCAACGGCATCAAACCAGGAGCTGCGGAAAAATCGGATGGGCGTTTCAGACAATGCGCCTGCATTTTTAATGGCAGCTTCCAGTGCGATGGGGGAAAGATCGCATCCATAATAGGTATGATTCGGACAGGCTTTTGCCAGAGAGATCACAATTGCACCCGACCCCACCCCAAGCTCCAATACCTTTTTGGGCATGAACGGATCTGTACCCGAACCCAGCAGATCAATGGCTGTTTCAACCAGCACTTCGGTATCGGGCCGTGGAATCAACACCCCCGCATTCACTTGAAAATCGGATTCATAGAACCCTTTTTCGCCGGTGATGTAGGCCACGGGCTCACGCCCAATTCGCCTTTTTATCAATCCCTTAAACCGGGTAAGTTCATTTTTTTCCAAGGGCCGGTCGTGTTGAAGATAAAGATCCAGACGCCGGATACCCAAGCTGAAGCAAAGAAGAATCTCAGCCGCAAGCCGAGGACTGTCTACGTCATGCTCTTTGAAATAGGATTCTGTCCAGGCAAGAATTTTGATAATTGTCCAGTCGATCAATGATCCCTATCCAATATCTTTTAATGACTCGGCCTGGTTATAGGTTTTAAGCTCATCGATAATTTCCTGAATATCCCCTTCCATAATGCCGTCCAGCCGGTAAAGAGTGAGCCCGATTCGATGATCCGTCATCCTGCCCTGGGGGTAATTATAGGTTCTGATCCTGCCACTCCGATCCCCGGTCCCGACCTGCCCCTTCCGGTCAGCCGCCCTTTTTGCATCTTCTTCCTTGATTTTTGCATCCAGAACCCGGGCCTTAAGAACGCCCATGGCCTTTTCTTTGTTCTTGTGCTGGGATTTTTCATCCTGACAAGTGGCCACCACCCCCGAAGGCAAATGGGTAATTCTGACGGCAGAGTCGGTTGTATTGACCGATTGTCCGCCAGGACCGGATGCCCTGAACACATCCACCTTGATATCGGCCGCATTAATTTCGATATCAATATCCTCGGCTTCGCACAGAACCGCCACGGTAACAGCAGAGGTATGAATCCGCCCCTGGGTCTCGGTGGACGGCACCCGCTGCACCCGGTGGGTGCCGCTTTCATATTTAAAGCTGGAATAGGCGCCCTTTCCCTTGATAAGAGAAACCACCTCTTTGAATCCACCGGAACTGGACCCGGTCTTTTCAATTATTTCAATCTTCCATTTTTTTGTTTCCGCATACCGGGAGTACATCCGGAAAAGATCCCCTGCAAAAAGACCGGCTTCTTCCCCGCCGGTGCCTGCCCTGATTTCAAGAAGAACATTCTTTTCATCCCGGGGATCCTTTGGCATCAAAAGTAGGTTGATCTTTGATGTCAAATCGGCAACCTGAGTCTCAAGAGCGGGAATTTCTTCCTTGGCCATACTGCGGATATCAGGATCATCGTCCCGCAAGAACGCTTTTGCCTCTGCAAGTTCACCCAAAAGGCCCTCATAGACCCTGAACACCGGAACAATCTTGTTGAGTTCACCATGTTCTTTCAGATATTCCTGGTATTTTTTCTGATCTCCAAGAACAGCAGGATCACTCAACAACTGCTCAAGCTTGACAAACCGCTCTTCAATGCCTTTTAATTTACCAATCATAATTACAAATGCAAAAGGGGTACTTGCACAAGCCCCCTTTCAAATTCCCCGAATTATAGTTTTTAAGCAAGTTTAGTCGCGTCGAACCCTGCATATTTTTTCTTAAAGCGATCGATTCTACCTGCAGAATCCACCAACTTTTGTTTTCCGGTAAAAAACGGATGGCACTGTGAACAAATTTCAACCTTGATATTCTCTCTTGTGGAACCTACTTCAAACCTTGCTCCGCATGCACAGCCCGCTGTTGTGTTTGTGTAATTGGGATGTATTTCTTTTTTCATCTTTTCAAAAACTCCTTACCAACCTTAATCTTAAGGTCTTTATTAAAAATAATATCTATCCGATTCCATCTTGATTCCATCTTGATTCCATCCATTCGGGTCCTGCCTGTCTAAACCTTATGAATTCATCAAATCAAGGAACTCAGCATTATCCTTTGTTCCTTTCATTTTTTCAAGTAAAAACTGCATACTATCAACAGAATTCAAACTTGACAACAATTTTCTCAAAATCCAAACACGGTTCAAAACCAATGGATCCAGCAGCAGTTCTTCTTTTCGGGTACCGGACTTGTTCATATCAATGGCCGGATAAATTCTTTTGTCCGCCAGCTTTCTGTCCAGAACCAACTCCAGATTACCCGTTCCCTTAAATTCCTCAAAGATAACCTCATCCATCCGGCTCCCGGTATCAACCAGGGCTGTTGCAATAATGGTCAGACTCCCGCCATCTTCAATATTACGGGCAGCACCGAAAAAGCGCTTCGGCCGATCAAGGGCATTGGAGTCCACACCACCAGAAAGAATTTTACCAGACGGTGGCATCACAGAGTTATAGGCCCGGGCGAGACGGGTGATGCTGTCCAGAAGAATGACCACGTCATGTCCCTGCTCCACAATCCGCTTGGCTTTTTCAATGACCATTTCCGCCACCTGCACATGGCGCTCGGCAGGTTCGTCAAAGGTGGAACTTACCACTTCCGCGTCCACAGAACGGGCCATATCGGTTACCTCTTCCGGCCGTTCATCAATGAGGACGATCATGGGAATGATATCCTTATGAGCCTTGATCATGGAATTGGCAATATTCTGTAAAAGCATGGTTTTACCGGCCTTGGGCGGAGACACAATCAACCCCCTCTGACCAAATCCAATGGGACACATCATATCCAGAACCCGCATGGAATAATTATCCGATTCTGCCTCCAGCATCATCTTCCGCTCGGGGTAAAGGGGCAGCAGATTATCAAACAAAATGGTCTCAGCTGCCAGGTCGGGATTCTGGAAATTCACCGCCTCCACCTTCAGCAAAGCAAAATATCGTTCGGAATCTTTTGGCTGACGTACCTGGCCGGAAACAGTATCCCCGGTCCTCAGGTTAAACCGCCGGATCTGGGATGGAGAAACATAAATATCATCGGGACCGGGAAGATAATTGTAGCCGGATGCCCTTAAAAAACCAAATCCGTCCGGAAGGATTTCAAGGGTGCCCTCACCATAAACCTGACCACTTTCTTCAACATTGGCCTGGAGCAAAGCAAAGATTAAATCCTGTTTTTTAAGTCCGCCAAACCCTTGAATTTTATATTCTTTTGCAAGTTTAGACAGCTCACTTATCTTCATTTTGTTAAGGTCTACAAGATTCATTCAATCTCCCGCTCACTTTTCAATTGTTTATTTTTCATAAGTTATTTAGGACTGATTTTTTTTAGAATTGTTTTTTAAGGAATACCTTTTGATAATCTGGAAGTCTAGGTGAATTAGATAAATAGACAGATAATCTAAATTTAGTGTATCGTTCTTCGATAATTAAGATATTATGATTTTATTGTCAAGAATTCTTTTTTAATTTTAAAGTATAATTTTTCAACAGATTCAAAGAGTTCCCCGGGCTTTCCTTTATTTTCAATCACATGGTCGGCCTGTTTAATTTTTTCAGATTGCG
>JAFLJU010000215.1 GCA_022712835.1 Desulfobacteraceae bacterium | reverse complement strand
ATCAAGCTGTGTATGAGGATTTATTTGTCAAAAACCTGCACAGATATTCATCAATAAAAAAATCCGCCAAAAACAAAATAAATAGACTTCTGGAAGATCCATATCATAATGCTGAATTCCTTCGTGATCACAGAGAAAACTATAAGGCCTGTATCCGGGCATAAATATCCCGGGTTTTGGATTCGGGTTCTGTGTCCAGTCCATTTTTAAGGATGGATTGACATTCCTTGAACACGTGGATGGCTTCGTTTTTACGGCCCGCATCCGCGTAAAGGATCATCAGATTCCGGTAGGCTGACTCAAAAAAAGGATCGGTTGCCAGGATACAACGCCAGGTATCAACCGCCTCTTGCCATTGGTTCATATCCTCATAAAGCCTAGCTTTTTTCTCCAGGATCTCAATATATTTGGACCTAAACAGCTCCCGGCGGGGGGCCAGCCATTCCAGATAAGGATTTTCGACAAAATACTCCCCCTTGTAAAGCCCAGCGGCCTTTGAATAACACAACAGGGCCTGATCGGGTTTGTTAACCGATTCCAGACGGATAGCCTCGGCCCCAATGGCCATAAACTCATCACTATCAAGATCGATCAATTCCGAATCCAGGGAGACCAGACCGGATTTCTGGTTAATATAGGCATACCCGAATTCTTTGACAGGAGATGCCTCCAGACCTTTTCTCAGGCGATGGAGGTTAATCTTAAAATTTTTTTCCCCTGCATTGGCACTGGCATCGGGCCAGAGGGCATCAATGAGAATCTCCTTGGGGATATCCCGGGAACCGTTCATGACAATGGCCTTTAACAAAGAGATGGGTTTATCACCCCCGAAAACAGATTTATCCAATGGGGTGTCATTGACCCGGACACAAAATTCTCCCAGGGTATTGATCCGTATCCTGGGTAAGCTATGTTTGTATAAAGTTTTTAATTGTTCTGCCCGATGGGTCCGCTCTTTTGGGGACACAAGCCCAAGCACCCTGATAATTTGCCTAAGAACATGGGGGGCAAGTCCTTTGGAAACCAGCTGGCCAATATAGGCGGACAGATCCGGATTTTCCAATGCCTGGACAAGAACCCTTGCAAGGGTGGTTGACCCCAAGAGGGGGAAATAATAATAACGATTTTCCATGGCCTTTTGAAGCCCTTGGATCAGGTAGGTGTTTGCTATTTTCTCCCCAGAATTGTCCGGGTCCAGGGCAAGGCTATTTAGGCCTAGGATGAAACTTGTTTCGCAAAAATACAGATCCGAAGCGATGCTGCTAAAGTAAACCAGAACCGCTTCAAGCTCTTGGTGGGCTTTTTTGAAATCCGCCGTGTAAAAGTAAGAAAATCCCAGGATCTGTCTGGCCAGAAAATAATGGATATCCCCCCGTTTTGATAATCCCAACTCATTAACCGCTTCCAGGGCCGCAAGCTTTGCCTGGTCATATTTTTTTTCCCTTAAAAAGCTCATGGCCTTGATCCGGTGGGAAATTCCCAGGTAAAAATCATTTCCCTCCAGAATTGAAAAATCCGATAAATGATCCGCCGTCTGCAGGGCCTGGGTAAATTGTCGGGTACTCACAAAATAAATGGCCCGGGCTTCCACAAACCCGGGGTATAGAAAAATCAGACCAAATTTCTCTATGTCCGCTTCGGATTTTTCCAGGAGCCTCCCGGCCAGATCGACCTCTCCTTTTTTCAGGGCAAAATCAATATTCGTGATATTTTTCAGGGCCCGGTACTCAGGGTGCCGACCCTCCTGGGTGATATCCTGGATCTTTTCCAGCATTTCCCTTGCCCTGCTAAAGTCCCCGGACTGGACAAATCCCAGAGTCAGTACCACCGATGCGTTGAGGAGCAGATCCGTGTTTTCAATCCGCTTTGCAAGAAGGATGGCGTTTCGACAGGCCGACACCCCCTTGGGAATATCGCCGTTTCCAGCAATGTATCCCAGGCCGATCTGCTGCCAGAGAAGGGTTCTGGCCCAGGTATACCGATGTTGGCCTTTGAGGGATTTTAAAGCGGATTCCCCTTCCCGTATCCAGTTTAAAATCACCTGGGAAGGCTTTCGGATAAAAACAGCCGCTTCAATGAGGTAAGCTGTGCACAATAAAATACCCCTGTCATCCTTGGCCGTCTTAAAAAGTTCAAGGGCCCGGCCAAAGGCCTTGATGTTTTTTTCCCCGCCCTTGATCCGACGGGTCATGGTTGAAAAAAAGATCAGCCAGGGATCCTTTTCCACCATCTCTTCGGGAAGCGCATGGATACACTCGGCAAGTCCGGCAGACCTTCCGGTAATCACATAATCGGCCCCCTTGATCCGGATGATTCTGGCAATGTCGGAATAGGCCTTGGCCACAATAAAAAACCGAATGGCGGCTTCGTGGTCTTTTCTCTCCCAGAATATTGCCCCGGCCTTTTCATGCAAGGCTTGAAAGGCTTTATTATCCAGATGGTTGGAAAGGTCTGCCTTTAAAAAATCCCGGAACAAATTATTGTATTTATACACAGGCCATTGGGGGTCTGAATCGATCTTCTGTATAAACAGATTCCGCTTTGCAAGCTCATTTAAGATCTGTACAGGATCGATATCGGTAAAAAAATCCTTAAGCATCCGGGTGTCCAATACATCAAACACCGCAGTTCTCATTAGAAACTCTCGGGTGGCAGATGGCAACCCATCGTATATTTCCCGGGAAAAATAGGAAAAGGCTTCGGAAGAAAGGCGATCCGGTAGCCCTTGAAGATCATGGGATCGCCGGACAGATTCAGAGACCAGGATAAGTCCTCCTGCCCAGCCTTCGGTTATCCTTAAAATTTTTTCAACCTCTTTGACCCCCATGTCACTTGCCTTGAAAAAATTCCTGGTTTCATCCAGGGTAAAGGCCAAGTCCTCATTGTTGATGGCAATAAGATTTTGTTTTATTTTCAATTGCTGAAGTGGTAGGGGTGGCCAGGTTCTGGACAAAAGAAAAAACCGGACAAATCCGGGGTTTTCCCGGATCAACTGCTCGATAAACGGAAAACAAGAGCCTGTTTCGTCCAGGGATTCCAGATCATCCAGCACAATGTTTATGGGGGAAGCAAGTTGGGTAAATATCATGGTCAGTGTTTCAACCTGGCGAAAAAAATCTTCCCGGGTGCCAAGGGTTGTCTGGGGAATCTGGATTTGCTGAATCTGTTCATGGTCTTTAAACACTTCATGAATCCCGTTGATGAGGATATCAAAAAGCCTTGTATGATCCGAGGCATCTGCCGTTAGATGGCACCAGATGCTGGGCTGCTCTATCTCCCGAAGATAAGACGCCACCAGGGTGGACTTACCCTGAGCGGCCTGGCCGGTCACCAGATATACACGGCATCTGTCATGACGGCCAAGCAACCCCAAAAGCCGTTGTCGCGGAACAATATCAGATATCAAGGGGATATTGTATCGAACCTGGTTCAAGGGGTGGATTCTCCTGTAAAATCATTTGATTCTTGTTCTTTAAGGGTGGCCATTTTCTCCATACCCGCCATCTGAAAGAATCGATAATAATTATAAGAAAGCCCTTCCATGGAAATTTTGATCCCTTTCTCCTTCATCTGCTGTACCATTTCCATCAGCAGGGTAATCCCTGATCGGT
>JAFLJU010000438.1 GCA_022712835.1 Desulfobacteraceae bacterium | reverse complement strand
GCCAAGTACATCGCCCGGGATGAAGACACCCCCCTTGTGCGGTTCGGATTCCCGATTCTCGACCGAATTGGTCACAGCTACTTTCCCACGGTCGGTTATCGTGGGGGGATGCGGCTTCTGGAACAGATCCTCAGCGCACTGATGGATCGGAAGGACCGGGATTCGACGGAAATCCAATTTGAGTTGGTAATGTAAACCAGCGCCGGCAAATACCATGGCAGATTCAAGGAAGGTGAAACTTTCAGGGGATACAAATTTCATCCGGGCAGCAAAAAAGGCCCCGGCAAGCCCTGCAAAAGCCGCGCCAATGGCATAAGCCAATAATTTGTAAATAAAGGTATTCACCCCCATGAGTTCTGCTGCGGTCTCATCTTCCCGAATGGATTCCCAGGCCCTGCCCACCCGTGAATAATTCAGCCGACGCACGGCAAAGGCGGCAAAGATGGCCAACCCCAGGGCAAAATAATAAAAAAGTTGAAGCTTTTTCACCCAGATATGCTCAAAGGTCAATCCGTTTTCAAATATGGGAATATAGATCCCAATGGGTTTGATCCCAAGGATACCGTTGGGCCCGTTGGTCAAAGACATCCAGTTGTTGAGAATAATCCGGATGATCTCCCCAAATCCAAGGGTAACGATGGCTAGATAATCACCGCGCATGCGTAGGGTGGGATACCCGACGATACAGCCTGCAATACAGGCGAATATGCCCGCAAAGGGCAGGCAGACCCAGAAATCCAGTCCATAGGTGACATTTAAAATGGCATAGGTGTAGGCACCCACCCCGTAGAATGCAATATACCCAAGATCCAGCATACCGGCCAGGCCCACCACCACGTTGATGCCCAGTCCCAGACAGATATAGAGCATGACATTAATTGCCACATCGGTGCCGTACCGGCCTGCAAATTGGGGGTACACCAATGCAAAGCCCAGGATCAAAGTGATCCAGACCCAGGAGGGTAGAGTAGTTGCTGCTGACCTTGCGCCGCCTGTCACCCGGTTAACCGGGCCAGTAATAAATTTTAGAGAGTCGCTGGCCTTCATCACATAGATCAACAGACAGACCAGTGATCCTGCCAGCAGGTAGGTCCATACCGTTATGGTTTTCTGGAAGGTCAGGGTGCCGTCGGCATGAATTCCCATCAACGGCCAGAGCAGGCCTAGAAGCCACAACATTCCGATGGTATATTGTTTCCAAACTTTCTTAAACTCGTGTATCATCGATATTCTCGCCCATAATTCCATTTGGTTTAAAATAAAGAACCGCAATCAATATGATGAATGCAAACACATCCTTGTACTCGCCTGAGATATAGCCGGCTCCGAAGATTTCGACCATCCCGATAATCAAACCGCCGATCATGGCACCGGTAATGTTCCCGATCCCGCCCAGTACTGCGGCGGCAAAGGCCTTGATACCCGGCACAAATCCCATGTCATATTTAACCGACCCGTAATAAAGGCCATACATGATACCGGCGGCAGCAGCCAGCCCTGCTCCGATGGCAAAGGTCAGGGAAATGATCCTGTTGCTGCTGATGGCCACCAGGGCTGACATGGTCTTGTCCTGGGCCGTGGCCCGCATGGCCATTCCGATTTTGGTCTTGAACACCAGTAAATTGAGACCCACTAGCAGGATGGCGGTCAGGGAGACAATCAAAATCTGGAGATAGGAAATGGTGATCATGCCAAAATCAAATCTTCCCTGGAACAACTCACTGGGATACACCTTGTCATATACGCCCTGGGTGAGCATCATCCCGTTGGAAAGAAAGATGGACATTCCAAGGGCAGACAAAAGTGCCGCTAACCTGGAATTTTTCCGTAGCGGTTTATAGGCGACTTTTTCTACACCGACAGCCAGATAGGCACAATAGGCCATGGCAATCATAAAAGAGGCTGTCAGGCAAATTATCGGATGGGAATCCATGTAACCGATTCCGGCAAAATAAGCCAGCGCAATGGCACCCACATATCCGCCGGCGGCAAAGAACTCCCCGTGGGCAAAGTTAATGAGCTGGATGACACCGTATACCATGGTATACCCCAAGGCGATCAATGCATACATCCCGCCCAAAGTTATACCATTAATCAACTGCTGAATAAAATATTCCATTGTATTTAATTTTCTTACCCTTGCTTCGTGGGTGGACAAAAAGATGCGACCAAGGCCACGGCCAAGGCCGCATCACTTTTTAACCAAATCAGCCAATTAGAATTATTTAATCAGGCCATTGACCGGTTCCCAATAGGGAACAAACTTGCCGTCAACAATTTTATAGGCAATATAGGAAGATCCGGAATCGCCATTGGCTGCAAACTTTACAGTTTTTGCAACACCCTTGAAATCCAGTTTCATCAATTCTGCTTTAACTGCTTTGGAATCTGTGGTGCCAGCAGCCTTGATGGCTTTTAAAAGCGCAGTGGCTGAATCATAGGCATAGGTTGCATAGGCAGCGACCTGTCCATATTTGGGAATGTATATTTTTTCAAAGGCTTTGTATTCAGGGGTGGTTTGATCTGTAAATCCATAGGTTAGATAAACCCCTTCTGCTGCTTTTTTGGCAACATCCATGAACCGGGGCTGGAACATGGCGTCATTGGTAACAATTTGAGATTTCAGACCCAGACGTTTTGCCTGGATTGTCATCATGGCAGCAGGAGAAAATCCCTGGAGAGACATGAAAAAGACATCGGCATTGGCTCGTTTGGCCATGGTCAAAATCGCTGAAAAATCTTTGTCTCCCTGGTTAACATGCTCATGTTTAAGAACTTTAATGCCCATTTCAATGGCTGCTTTTTTAACGCCATCGGCCAGCCCCTGGGAATAGGTGGTTTTGTCATCCACGATAAAGAGGGTTTTCGCACCCAGAGATTCTTTCATGAATTTGGCTGCTGCAGGGGCCTGGTCATCATCTCTTCCACACATTCTGAACATGTAGGGAAGTCCGCGATCAGTCACTTTTTCGTTGGTGGAGGCCGGGGTGATCATGACGACATCTTCCTCGGCCAATACGTCCGAAGCCGGGATGGTGGAGGAAGAACAATAGGCACCGACAACACCGGCAACCTCTATGTTGAGAAGTTTGTTGGCGGCTGCAACGGCCTGTCTCGGATCACATGCAGTGTCCTGGGGGAAAAGTTCAATTTTATCATAGCCGGGTATCCCGCCTGCTGCTTCAAATACTTCAATGGCAGTGAGGACACCATTTTTAATGTCGGTTCCATCCGAGGCATAGGGGCCGGTTAAGGGACTCATGGAACCGATTTTCAAGGTTTTTGCAGAAACGGGACACAAGAGAAATGGAACCAAAATCAATCCCATGGCTAAAATTGAAACAATACGTTTTTTCATCTTTTCCTCCTAAAAAATTATTGGTTAGCGGGCTGACCAAGATAGGCCTCAATCACTTTTGGGTTATTCTGAATTTCCTGGGGATTTCCTTCGGCAATCTTGACACCATGATCGACACAAACAATATGATCACACACGCCCATGACGACCTTCATGTCATGCTCAACCAGAAGTATGTCAATACCCTGGTCTCTTATACGTGCAATATCCTTCATCAACTCTGAGGATTCAGAGGGGTTCATACCGGCAGCCGGCTCATCCAGCAGCAACATCTTGGGTTCAGACGCAATGGCCCGGGCAATTTCAAGCCGCCGCTGGAGGCCATAGGGAAGATTGGAGGCCACGTCGTCGGCATATTGTCCCACCCCCATAAATGTCAGGGCTTCCATGGCTTTCTCCCGTATCCATGCCTCTTCCCGTTTCTGGGAAGGGGTTCTGAAAATGGAACCGACAATTCCTTTGCTACTTCTGGAGTGCATGGCAACCATGGCATTTTCCAGGGCGGTCATGGCGGAAAAAAGACGGATATTCTGGAAGGTTCTGGCAATTCCTTTCTCAAAAATTGTATAGGGCCTGTTGTCGAGAATACTTTCCCCTTCAAAGACAACATCTCCGGCGGATGTTTGGTAGACACCGGTGAGAACATTGAAAACCGTGGTTTTTCCTGCCCCATTGGGCCCGATCAAACCCACAATTCGCCCATTGCCGATGGTGAAACTCAAATCGGACAAGGCCAGGAGTCCACCAAACCTTACACTGATATTTTTCAATTCTAATTGTGCCATACGAAAACTCAATCCAATAAAATTTAAAAACCGTTTAAAACTGGATGACCGCGTTAAGAAGCGCTTCTATAGCCTATTTGTAGCTTTACGTAGCCCATTAATTTTTTATTGTCAACAATAAAAAACTTTGTTTTTTGGGGTAAGACAACAAAGAAGCGTCCTAGCCAACGGGATACAAAATTGTAATGGTCTAACCATATCAAACAT
>JAFLJU010000122.1 GCA_022712835.1 Desulfobacteraceae bacterium | reverse complement strand
CAAGCAACATCCTGTGGGAACGGGTCCTTTTGCCTTCAGCCGTTACACTGCGGGAGACAAACTGGTTTTAAACGCCAATGAGAATTATTTTCGAGGCAAACCCAAGCTTGATCAGATTGAGGTCTATTTTACCCCGGATAATGAAAAGCGGGAAGCGGCCTACAAATCCGGCCTCCTGGATGTGATCTACGGGGTGGGGGATCCCGGATGGATTAGAAAAATGGAAAAAGAGCCGGATACCATTGTCGATGTATTTGGGCCGGGGTTCACGGGCTTGCTCCATTTCAATACTTCAATACCCCCCATGGATGATATCCGGGTCCGGCAGGCCATTTCTTTTGTCCTGGACAGGGATCTGATCACGGCGGCAACGAGCAGGCAGCTTGTCGAACAGGTCTATTCCCCCATGTCCTCAACATTTACCCCCGGCGGGCTTTCCAATGAACAAATCATCGATCTGGGTTTGAATGGGGTCAAAGATCTGGGAAAAGCCCGTCAGTTAATGGCAGATGCCGGGGTTGCCAATGGGTTTTCAATGGATCTGGTCACATCGGAAAAAAGAATTTATCGAAAAACCTATGAAATTATAAAAGACCAACTGGCACAGATTGGCATCCGTATAAATTTAAGGGTGGACTCCCATTCCCAGATGCACAAGCAGATTCGTCAGAATGTAAATGCCCTGGTTTTATATTTTTCCTATCGCCCCAATGCTGACATTTATTTGAGGGGGTTTTTCCATTCAGATTCCATTGTGGTGACCGGGTCAAAGCCCAACACCAATTTTTCCCATTACACGAAAATTGATCAATTGCTGGATGATGCCCTTAAGACCATTCATCCCAAAGAGCAGGTCAAACTTTGGGAGCAGGCTCAGATCAGAATTCTTCATGATGTCATGGTCTATCCTCTGTTCAACGTGAACCAGTGCAGTGTGCGAAAAAACTATGTGATCTACGGCCATTCCCTGGAATCTACCCTGGCCAGTTATCCACAGTTTAATGAGAAAACCCGGATGGATAAACAACTAAAATAGATTGTCTCCATGGTTTAGTATTATTATTTTTTGGGCGTATCAAGGACGGATCTCAGGGTGTTCGCGGTCTCGATCAGAACCACAGGCTTGTTCAAAAATGCTTTTATCCCCAGATTTGTAGCATTTTTCCGGGCGATGATTTCGTTAATTCCCGTGTACATGATAATGGGCAGATTGGGTGCCTCTTTCAGGACTTTTTGGGCCAGTTGGGACCCGGTCATGCCGGGCATGGTGTAATCGGTTATCAGGCAGTCAAAGTGATCGGGATTTTTTTGGATCATCTCCAGTGCCTCAACACTTTTTAGGGTAGCCGTCACCTGATATCCAAGATCCGTTAAAAGATCTGTCATCATTTCCAGGTATGGACCATTGTCATCCACAATCAGCAATCTTTCAGTGCCGCGGGGGATGGTGCCGGTAACCTCCATGGTACGGGAGGTTATCTCTTCTTCCAGGCAGGGTAGATAAATTTTAAAACAGGTCCCCATCTTCGTGCTGGAAACAAAAATTTCCCCATCGTGGCTTTTGATGATTCCGTGGACCACGGAAAGGCCGAGGCCTGTTCCTCTGTTCTTGGGTTTTGTTGTGAAATACGGTTCAAAAATACGTTCGAGCAAGGCATGCTTAATACCAGTACCCGTATCTTTAACTTCTAGAAGATTGTAATATCCGGGAATCAGGGCAAGGGGATTTGTTTGCTGGGCATCACCAAGGAATACCGTTTTAAGTGATAGGGTCAGACAGCCGCCCTTTTCTTCCATGGCATGGTAGGCATTGGTGCACAGATTCATGATCACTTGGTGTATCTGGGTGGGGTCTGCCAGAACGGGGTTACATTTTTCAAGATTGGTTTCAATCTCAATGGTGGTGGGCAGGGAGGCCCGTAAGAGATCCAGAACTTCTTTTACAATAAAAATTACCCGAATGGGTAGTTTTTCTTGTTCCACCTGGCGGCAGGAGGTGAGGATATGCCGCACCAAATCCTTGGCTCGGTTGGTCGCTGTCTTGATGGCATCCAGACTTTTCCCGGCGGGAGTGTCATGGGGCAATTTGCCCCGGGCAATATCTGTATATCCCATGATCACTCCCAGGATATTGTTAAAATCATGGGCAATGCCGCCAGCCAAGGTGCCAATGGCTTCCATTCGCTGGGCGTGTCTGAGCTGACCTTCCATTGTCTTTCGTTTGTTTTCCGCCTCAATCCGGTCGGTAATCTCTTCAACTACCATAATTGCATATCCTGAATCGTTTTGGCTTTCCCGGGCCATGGAGACGGTTACTCTTCCCCAGATTTTCTTTTTGTCCTTTCGAATAAATTGTTTTTCCCGGCGGATGGTTGCAATCTTGTTGCAGAAAAGATTTTTGATGGCCAATAGGTCCTGGTCCCATTCCCCGGGAAGGGTCAGGTTTTTGACCGTCAGGTTTTCAAAATCTGGTTCATCATATCCCAGGATGCTGCAAAAATGTTTGTTGACCCTGAAAAATGAGCCGTCCAAGCTTGTATGGGCAATGCCCACTGCCGCATTCTCAAAGGTGAGCTGGAATCGTTTTTCACTGGAAGCGGCCTGGTCTTCCAGTTGCTTTTGATAGTATTGAAGTTTGAGGTGGGTTTCTACCCGGGCCTTAACCTCCTGCCCTGAAAAAGGTTTTTCAATATAATCCACGGCCCCTTTCTGGAAGCCCAAAACCTTGTCAGCTGGATCACTCAAGGCACTGATAAAAATAACAGGGATGCTTTTGAGTGCCGGGTCTTTTTTTAAGGCATCAATCACCTGAAGTCCATCCATTTTTGGCATGTGGATGTCCAGAATAATCAAATCCGGCGGTGCCTGTTGGATACCCAGCAGTGCCTGGGCACCATCCATGGCCGAGGTGACCTCATATCCCTTGCCTTCCAGCATGGATCTTAACACCTTGAGATTGATCGGATTATCATCTGCGATTAAAATATGGGGGGAATTAATCTTATTCATAGGGGGCCTTTATTGCATCGTAATTGTTGCATCGTAATAGCGGTTCTCTGGGATGAAATATTAATATCTTTGTCTTCACTGTCATAGATCTCTTCCCCTCACAGGTCAAGGCTTTTATCACAAATGGCTGGAGGAAATTCAGGTTTGGATTTTGGCCGTGGAGCCCTAGGAAAAATAGATGCTTGCTTGACACCGTCTTCCATGTGAATCATAATAAATTCAATGCGATTTTTTGGGACAATGATGAAATATCGTGTCCCTTTATAGGGATGGAGATAAGGATGGATTCATAGCATTGATTATTCTGGCAGAAGACGACACCGATGCAAGATCCCTCATGAAATTATTTTTGGAAACCCGGGGGGATGAGTGTATTGATCTTTCCAATGGGGAAGATGCTCTGGACGCGTTACGGGGTAATCCCTCTGCGGTTCTTCTAATTACAGATATCAACATGCCAGCCAGTGACGGACGGGATCTGATAAATATTTTACGGAATGGGCCTCCCCGGTTTCGCAATCTGCCGGTGATCCTGATATCGGGTATGGTTCTTGAAAATACCCTGGATGAACATCTATTGGATGCGAATTCCAGATTTTTGAAAAAGCCGTTTTCCCAACAAAAACTTTTTGATACCATGGATGAACTACTTGGAGAAAAAAAATAATTCGGTCTTCCAGGAAAATTGAGCATGAGGTATTCTAAAATATGTTGAAACCAAGGCCAGGAGGAAAGGTAAATGAAAAATCTGGGTGAGTTGCTTGTCCAACCAGACCCCTTTGAAGAAATTTTAATGGGCAACCAGGCCCTTGTCAGGGCAATGGTTGAGTCTAACACCCGTGTGGCAACCTCTTATCCCGGATCCCCCACCCCGGAGATCGCATCGGCGATACAGGATATCCCCAAAGATCGACAGCCTTTTTATTTTGAATTTTCGGTGAATGAAAAAGTCGCCACGGAAGTGGCATTTGGTGCGGCTATCAATGGAAATCTGTCCTGTGTTTTCTATAAAAGCGTGGGCCTGAATGTGGCCCTTGACACCTTTGTGCAATTGGGTCTTGTCAATATCATTGGCGGCATGGTGGTGGTCATCGGGGATGACCCCGGTGCCAACTCTTCCCAGAACGAGCAGGACAACCGAAATATTTATCGCATGGCAAAGGTCACCGTTCTGGAGCCGGCTTCCCCCAAGGAAGCCTATGCATATTATAAACAGGCGGCTCAACTGGCAGTTGCCCATAAAACCATTGTGGTATTGCGTCTGGCCACCCATGTCTGTCATGCCCGGCAAAAAATTAATTTTGCCGGATACACAGAAGACAAGGGATATAAAACCCAATTTAACAAGGAAAACGGCCCCTATATCCCTTTGACCGTATTGGCTTTGGAAATGAAACGCCTTGCCATGGAAAGAATAGGGCCGATCTTATCGGATATCCGAAAGAGCGGTTTGAACCAGGTGATCAGAAGTAGCAACAGTCAGGGCAAGGGCATCATCACTGCAGGATTGACCTGGTTATCTGTTCTGGATGTACTGGAACGATCCTGCTTTCGGCCCAATCTTTTAAAACTGGGGGTGGTAAATCCCCTTGATCGGGAAGGCATCCTCTCCTTTTTAACATCCAATGACCAGGTGTTGATTTTAGAGGAACTGGATGACATCCTCGAAAACCAAATCAAGGCCATGGCATATGATCATGGGTTGACGGTTACCATAAC
>JAFLJU010000665.1 GCA_022712835.1 Desulfobacteraceae bacterium | reverse complement strand
GGACTGATGGTTCATGACGGCCCGGAATATGAAACCGGAACCATGCTTGGGGCAAACCTGCTAATATCTGACCTGGAAGGGATCATGAAATTGATTTATGACGGGGATGATTATGGAATGGATATTATTTCCCTGGGCAATGTTTTGGGGTTTTTAATGGAAGCCAATGATAACGGGATCATTGATAAAACTCATCTGGATGGTATTGACTTGACCTGGGGAAATGTTGAAGCATCAATAAAAATGTTAAAAAAAATAGCAAACAGAGACGGGATAGGAAATCTTGCTTCCAAAGGAGTCAAAGAAATATCCCAACAAATGGGAATCAGCTCAAATTATGCCATGCATGTAAAAGGATTGGAACTTGCCGCCCATAATGTCCAGGCAAACCCATTAAAAGGCATTTCTTATGCTACATCCAACAGGGGTGCCTGCCACCAGAACGGTGAGACAATAAAAGAACAAAACTTCATAACTATCGTTGATTCTTTAGGAATTTGCAAGTTTGCCTGTACAAGCCCACTTGGACTCAGCATGAAAAAACTGGCACAATTATTGGAAAGTATAACCGGTATTAAAAGGACAGCAGATGATCTTTACTTGATTGGGGAGAGAATATTTAACCTTGAAAAGATGTTTAACTTTAGAGAAGGATTCAGGCGCCGGGATGACACTCTTCCTGAAAGATTTTTTAATGACGCTTTAACTATAGGCTCGGAAAAAGGAGCTGTCCTTGATAAAAAAGAATTTACGACAATGCTCACGAAATACTATCAGGAAAGGAACTGGGACCTTGAAAGTTCAAAACCCAAAAAAGCAAAACTTGCACAACTGGGGTTAGAATTTACAGCAACTGAATAGCAATAAATAGAGAGGGAATATGAATAAAAAGGTTGTATTTATTACGGGGTGTTCAACAGGTATCGGACGCGCTCTTTGTGAAGAATTTCATCAATGTGGATTCCGTGTCATTGCCACAGCACGACGTCTTGAATCTCTGAAAGATTTACAGGCAAAAGGTATGGCCACCCATGCCCTTGACGTAAATAACAAAAAACAGATTACGAAGGTTATTAAAGCTGTTATAGATCAGGAAAAAAGAATTGATATCCTTGTGAACAATGCCGGTTACGCACTCATGGGGCCATCAATCGAAATCCCTGAAAATGAATTGATATTGCAATTTCAAACCAATGTTTTTGCAGCGCTTTATGTAACCCAGAAAATTGCACCCGTCATGAAGGAACAGGGCAATGGTCTTATTCTAAATATCGGAAGCGTATCCGGGGTTACCACAACCCCTTTTTCTGGGGTCTATTGTGCGACTAAAGCGGCCTTGCACTCTCTTTCTGATGCATTGCGGATGGAATTGAATATTTTTGGCATTAACGTCATTACGGTTCAGCCAGGCGGCATACAATCACAGTTTGGCGAATCCGCCAAAGCATTAGTTACACGCATGCTCAAACCTGAATCATGGTACCACTCTATGAATGATTCCATAAAATTGCGTGCTGATACCTCACAAGACAACGCCACGCCAGCCGATGAATTTGCAAGAAAACTTGTAAAAGCCATAATGGTAAAAGAACCGCCACCAATTATACGAATCGGAACAATGAGCACAATTATGCCTTTATTAAAAAAAATCGTGCCGACACGTACTCTTGATAAGATATTCAAAAGGAAATTCAACCTGATTCAGAAATAATTAAAAATGATTTTAACTGATGGGGCAACATGAACATCAACAGGACAGGACAGGAATCATATCCCAATGACTTTGCAGCAAGCATTAACGGTTGTGTAGTAATACCTAGGAGCACATGGCTTGATCTTATTTCGGGAGTCTTTCCAAAACCTCAACCAGAATTTTAACATTCAAGGGTTTGGTCATGTAATCTATCATACCGGCCGAAAGGCAGCGTTCTTTAATCCCTTCTGCTATATTAGCGGTTAGTGCTATGATGTGTGGGAATCGTTCTATGGAGGGATCTTTAAGGATCATTCTTGCCGCTGTGATACCATCCATCTCAGGCATTTGAATATCCATCAGCACCAGATCAAAAACATTATTTCTGCATGCTTCAAGTGCTTCTTTCCCATTTTCTGCTATTTGTACCTGATATCCCAGATTCTTCAATATTTTTTTAATCAGCAACTGGTTAACCTTATTGTCCTCTGCCACCAGGATCGATAACGGATTACGGTTGGCGTATTCTTTATTTATCAGGGATTGAATATCATGAACCTGTTCAGAAGTACGTTTAGCCATGTCATCCCGTTTTGCAAGAATCAGCGTAAACATAAAACTGGAACCCTGGTCCGGCTTGCTCTCGACATCAAGATCTCCCCCCAATACTTCAATCACCTTTTTTGCAATGGTCAGCCCCAGACCGGTTCCTTCAAATTGACGACTCAAAGAAGCATCTGCCTGGGAAAACGGCTGAAACATTGCCTGAACATTTTCTTCCGGGAATCCAATACCTGTATCTGTGACCTTGATAAGAAATTTTACAGTGGTTTCGTTTTTATCCGCCACTGCCGCGTGAACACTTATGGCACCTTCACGGGTATACTTTACCGCATTGTCCAATAGATGATCGAGAATCGTGATGATCTTTTCCCTGTCCCCTGAAAAGAATAGTTCAGCCTCCCGGCATAGGTGCAACTTGATTGAGAGGCCTTTTTTACTGGCTACCGAATCATGATGTCGAACAACATGCCTGATGGTTTCCTCTAATGTCAATCTCTCATTTTGAATCTGAACATCCCCTGATTCCAATGCATTGAAATGAAGAATATCTTTAATCTTCCCAAGCAATGAATGACCGCTTTTTTTGATGTCATCCAGCCATTGAGCCTGGTCCGATGTCAGGGATGAACCTGCAAGAAGATTTGTAAACCCAAGGATACCGTTCAAAGGTGTACGGAGTTCATGGCTCATCACAGATAAAAAATCAGATTTTGCCTTTGCTGCAGCTTCAGCATCTTTCTTTGCTTTTATCAAGGCGATTTCTTCTAATTTCTTTTTTGTAAAATCCCTGAAAACAACCACGCACCCATCCAATATGTGCCCGTTATCAGCCTTTAACGGACTGCCTGTTGCCTGCAGCCAGACTCCGATATCAAGATGGTCATTTTTTATATAAATTTCTTCTGATTCTACCAAAGCGCCGGTTTGCACCTTAATCATGGGCAGATCGTCAACTGTAAAATGCGTTTTTCGATCCTGATAGTATATGCCTATTGTTTCTAGCCATGCATCTATTTTTTCCGGAATCTTAACGCCTCCGGTCATCCGGGCAAAGGCATCATTTATCTGCAATACCCGCCCGACACCGTCAGACACGACAACCCCGTCTGTCATACTCCCCATGATGGATTGCAGGATCATCGTCTTTTGCACGAGTTCCCGTTTTTTATGATCCAGGTTTGCACTGGCTTCATGAAACCCGACCACCTTTTCATTTGTCATAGACAGTTTTTCCACTAGAATATCGGAAAACAGCTTGAACCACTGGGCCTGAAGATCTTTTTTGCCGGAATTATAAATCTTCTGGGAGGGAATGATAAAAAGAACCACCGGTGATGATGCGACAACTGAGGCGGTGGTCAAAGATTTCGTGATCACACTCATTTCACCTATAATATCACCTTTCCGACGAAGTTTAAGGATGAATTCATCTCCGACATAGACCTCAACACGGCCCTCAAGAAGAATGTATATGTTCTTATTTTCCTGCTTTTCTTCAATGATCCGTGCCCCATTTTCAAATCGTTCCACTGAAGAAAAAGCGATAAGCTGTGTTAACTGGACTTCATCAAATTGATTAAACAATCTAGAGGCTTTTAAAATTGAAATAATTTTCTCCGGCTGAAATTCCTGCGGGTAATTCGTATTCATCATTCACACTCCTGTAATGAAAAGAATCCATTTCCATTCGATAAAAGTATATCATTTCAATTGATTATATAAAATTAATATTTGAAACATTTATAGATATTATGGTTGACACGTAAAAATGACCTGCCTTTTTTGTAATCGTGGATTAAATTGTAAAAGTAGTAACACAATTCAGAGCCATAAACAAAAGGGAGGCAGGCCATGAGAAAAATTGTAAAATATATTGGATTGG
>JAFLJU010000675.1 GCA_022712835.1 Desulfobacteraceae bacterium | reverse complement strand
ATTGTTGGTAATTCTTCAGGAGAACAATTCATTTTTTCCATCAACCTACGGTGTACTTCTTTCGCTGTTATGGGCGAATAAAGGTTCGTAGTATGAAAAGTTGGATCTGTTTGGCTGATTGGATCGACAATCTTTTTGATATCTTCAAGTAAATTTGGATAATGTTCTTCACTGCATTTTCGACCACGATCAGAAAAATTATCGATACATGTAATTCCGCTTTTAAGCTCTTTCGTGCCTTTAAGAATTGTTTTCCGATCCCATCCAAGTTCTTTTTCGGCTTTTAGTTGCCCTCCATATCCTAAAAGGGAAACTACACGAGCCATAAATTGTCGACGTTCATGGCCTTTTAATTTTTTCCTTGTTTCATTTAAAAAAAATTTAACTGCCGGGGATAAATTTTCAAGATTAGGTAAATCGTTAATAAGATTATTCTGATCAGACATGGTCTCTCTCTTTTTATTTAGGTTTCCATGTTGACCATAAATCATACTGCTCGGGTTGTTTATCTATTTTTAAGTTTTTGCGGAATTATTTGTTTCTGGTCGCCTAAACTAATTTTTTTTAGTAATAGTGATTCACAATTATTTATTTTAGGAGTGGTCAAGTCAGTCAGATATCAAATTCATTTTCAAGTTTTATTAAGCATATCCATCCGAGCAAGGTACCTTTAAAAGCCCTTGAATTAAAGAGCACATGGGCAATGGGTGGCATGTGTCTTGTACTGATTCTAATGTTGATGGGTTCAGGTGTTCTCATGCTTTTCTCATACCAGCCTTTCCCTGAATATGCCTATGCATCTGTCCAATTTCTCGAAAATCAGTTTGTCTTTGGCAGGATGATCCGCAGTCTGCACTATTTTGCAGCCAATATACTTGTGGTAATGATTTTTGGCCATATGTTAAGGATTTTTTTAACAGGGGGATACCAGGGAAAAAGAAAACTCAACTGGATTATCGGCCTTTGTGTCCTGTGTCTGATTCTTTTGTCCTGCTTTACAGGTTATCTTCTGCCATGGGATCAGACTGCATTCTGGGCTGTGACCATCAGCATTAATATGTTTGACTATGTACCGGCAGGCGGCTTTCTAAAAGGATTTTTAATAGGTGGTGACGGCGTCAGTGAAAAAACCTTACAGCTTTTTTTTACCCTTCACACAACCCTTATTCCTTCAAGCCTGATCCTGTTTCTTGCCATTCATTTCTGGAAGGTCAGGAAGGCAAAAGGTGTTGTGACATCCGGATTGAATGGTCCTGGGGAGGGTGAAAAACCTGTCATGGTTTCAACCCGGTCCAATCTGCTGTTAAGAGAAGCGGTGGCAGCCCTTGTATTGATCGCTTTTGTCCTGACCCTGGCAGCTCTATTTGATGCCCCCCTGGACAAAATGGCCAATGCGGGCTTAAGCCCCAATCCGGCCAAAGCACCCTGGTATTTTTCAGGGTTTCAGGAGCTGTTGTTCCATTTTCATCCATTTTTCGCCGTATTTCTCATCCCATGTACGATTATCTCTATCCTGATTTTTCTGCCGTTTAAAAAATGGGACAGAGATAATCAGGGAATCTGGTTTATGTCGGACAGGGCGAAAAAAGCAGCCATGACAGCGGCTCTTACCTCACTGATCCTGACCCCTGTTTTAATTCTTTTAGATGAATATATTCTTGATTTCCAAAAATGGTTCCAGGACATACCCGCAATTTTGTCTACAGGTCTTATTCCCTTTGTTCTGGTCCTGGCCATGGTTCTTTTGTTCCATTTTGGAATGAAAATCAAACGAAGACTTTCTGATGCCGAAGCCTTTCAAACTTCAGCTGTTTTCTTCATTACTACATTTGTGATCCTGACCCTGACCTGTGCCTGGCTTCGGGGGGCAGGCATGAAATTAATTTTGGGAAGTACCTGATGAACAAAAACAATACAAATTATAAACCGCCCAGACGAAATTTTTTAAAAATTTTATGGGCCAGTATGGGCCTGGTCGCACTGGGAGAGCTGCTCTGGATTATTGTTTCCTTTTTCAGGCCGGCTCAAAAAAAGGAAGCTGCAACTTTTGTATTCAATATGATTGATGCCGGCAGTACAGAGACCTATGAGCCGGGAACAGTCTCCACCTTTGCCAGGGGACAGTTTTACCTGGTCTGCCTTGAAGACGGCGGTTTTCTTGCCATGTCAGGCAAATGCACCCATCTCGGGTGTGCAGTGCCCTGGGACAAGGACAAGAAAAAATTTATCTGCCCCTGCCATTCATCGGAATTCGATATATCCGGAAACGTGCTGAGTTCTCCCGCACCAAGGGCTCTGGACCTTTTTGAACTAACCATAGTAAATAAAACCATTCAGGTTGATATTGGTAAACGGATAAAACGAAACCGGTTTAATAAGAGCCAGCTCGTTTATCCTGAAACCGTAACCATACTGGAAGAGAACAATAAAAAATAATGACTGCCGACTTTTCAACCCATGAAACCTTAAAAAAAAAATGGATGCTTGCAGGGATTTGCGCCACCCTTGTTATTGTCCTGGTTCTTGCCCTTTCCTATTTCAAGTCCCGGCAGAAAATTCATGAACAGCCGGGCCAAGACACCAAGAGGTCATCTGATTTTGTGGGCAGGGAAAAATGTAAGGACTGCCACAGAAATGAATATAAAAAATGGCAGGGTTCCTATCATGACAAGGCCATGGATATAGCAGACAATAAATCCGTTCTGGGCAACTTCAATAATGCAAAATTTATTCGTAATAATATCACCACCCGGTTTTTCAAAAAAGAGGACCTGTTTTTTGTCAACACCTTGGGGCCCGATGGCGGGTATAAAGATTTTCAAATCACCCATACCTTTGGATTTTATCCTTTGCAGCAATATCTTGTTCCCTTAAAAGGCGGGCGGCTTCAATGCCTGACCATTGCCTGGGATGATGTGCAAAAAAGATGGTATGCACTTCCCAATCATACGGATGACCATACAGACTGGCTCCACTGGACAGGTCAGGGTCAAAACTGGAACGGTATGTGTGCCGAATGCCATGTCACCAATTTTAAAAAGGGATATGATCATAAAACCAACAGTTTTGAAACAACATGGTCTGAAATCGATGTGGGATGTGAAGCCTGCCACGGCCCGGGGTCAGAGCACGTGGCCTAGGCTGAAACCCCGGAAATGGGACGGCCTGACACAGATAATTACAACCTGGTCGTCAAAACAAGGGATGTCTCATCAAATGAGCTGATTAAAATCTGTGCCAGGTGCCATTCAAGGCGGGCCTCCTTAAATGATTTTTCCCATGATAATGAAAACATCATGGATTACATGATCCCCAGCCTCCTGAACCGGGACCTGTATTATCCCGACGGCCAGATCTTGGATGAAGTTTATGTCTACGGTTCTTTTGTGCAGAGCAAAATGTTTTTAAGGGATGTAAAATGCAGTGACTGCCACGATGTCCACAGTCAGGAACTCAAACAAAAAGGCAATGGGCTCTGCCTTTCCTGCCACAGGGCTGAAACCTATGACACGGCAAGTCACCACTTCCACAAGAAAATCCATGAGGGCAAAGAGAGCCTGGGCGATGACTGTATAAAATGCCATATGCCTGAAAGCGTCTACATGGGAATTGACAAACGTGCAGATCATTCCATACGTATCCCCAGACCGGATCTAAGTTCTGCCTATCAAACACCCAATGCCTGCAACGCCGCAGGATACCACGATGACAAATCTCTTGAATGGACCAACCGGAACATGACCAAATGGTACGGCATCAAAAAAAGACCCCATTTCGGGGAGGTCTTTGCAAAGAGCAGGCAAGGGGACCGGGATGTTCATAGGGATCTGATAACCCTCACAAAGGATACACTTTCACCGGGGTTTGTCCGGGCAACAGCATTGTCTTTGTTATCGTCATACCCTTCAAAGAAAAGCTTTACCACCCTTGAAACCGCCCTGTCAGATGCGGATCCCCTTGTTCGCCAGACCGCCATATCCACGATTAACCTGTTACAATTTGACAAGGATGCCACCCTTATTTTTCCTTTGCTCTACGACCCGGTCAAGGCGGTTCGAATCCAGGCGGCCTTAAGTGTGGCATCCATAAAAAACCTGAAACTGACCAATGATCAGAAAAAGGTGATTGATTCAGGTATAAAAGAATATATTTCCACCATGGAATATTCCAGTGATTTTCCTTCCGGGCGATACAATCTGGCCTTGATGTATCACTCCCTGGGTCAGGCAGATGAAGCAATTGAAAATTATGAACTATCCATTAAAATTGACCCCCTGTTTTTTCCGGCAAAAAACAATCTGGCCATGCTTTACAATGCAAAAGGAGACAATGAAAGAGCAGTACAATTATTTGTCCAGATACTTGAAAACAGCCCGCAAATGCATGACATTGCCTATTCACTGGGGCTTTTACTGGTTGAGCAAAAAAAATACAATGAGGCGGCTGTTTATCTTCAAAGGGCTGCCGACGGCCTTCCTGGCCGGGCAAGGATCCAGTACAACCTGGGATTGCTGCTCCAATATTTAAAAAAAGACAAAGAGGCTGAGCAAATGCTTTTAAAGGCCGTCACCCTTGATCCCGGCAGTTTTGATTTTCTTTTTGCCCTTACAGATCATTATATAAAACGAAACCGGTTTGACAATGCTGCCATGGTGGCCAAAAAAATGATTGAACTTTTTCCCGACAACAAAACCGGATATGATATCTTAAAATATGCCGCTGCCATGAAACAAAAAAATGACAAATCTAAAAATTAAGATTTTTTCAAAGTTACTGAGGGGAGTTCCCCAAAATAATGTTTATAGTCTTTGGCAAATTGACCCATGTGCCAGAACCCAAAAGAGTTGGCAATTGTGTTAATCTTTGTGTCGGATGAATCTGCCCGCAATAATATTTTGCGGGTGCAATTTAGCCGGTAGGCTCTGATATAGGCTTTTGGCGTGATCCCAAAATGTTCTTGAAAGGCATATTCCAATGTCCGGTCACTGACACCTGACATCTGACAGAGCCCGTGCACAGTAAGATTATCCCCGACTGAGGTTTCAATGCAGACCAGCGCCTGCTTTAAAGCATAATTTCTGAGCCGGAATGAGGGTAGGCTATTTTCAACCCGTCCGCCAGCCAGGGTTTTAAAAAACAATTTAGGAATATTATACTCAAGCTCGGGAAGAAACATACGACAATCCGATTTAGTTTCGGAAACAAAAAGTGTTTTACTAATCCGGTTTAACTGCCGGCGCAGGTTTTGGATTTCTGCAGGATCGCAGGTGAAACGATCAGAAGTTCTTATCAGATCCGGTATTTCAGGGAACCCGCTCATCCGGCTGATATTATAAAGGTACTCCTCCGGTGCTGAATAGACCAGAACTGAAAAATCCTGATTGGAAATGCAGTCAATTTCCGAGCCGGGGTGGTATAGCATGATGTCATTTGGAGAAAGGTTATGGCCGCGCCAATTGAGCTGTATGGAAGGGTTCTTTAAAAGGGCAAATGACCAGAGCTTCTCTGGTGCACTCCCCCGCTGTTGGATCTTTCGGTTTATCCGGGTGGTGCCAAACTGAAGGTTTCCGGAAATAAACCGGGTTAAATCTGCCCGGAATTCACCCCGATCGAGTTGGAAAAAATCAATATCCCATGCTCTTGCTGTATGGGCAAACAACTCTAAATCTTGAAATTTACCATTAATAAACGTAATATCTTTGGAAATAGTTGACACCTTTTCTTATATACTATTTTTCTATAACAATTTTCGAATTTTTGATGTCCTGTAATTATTATGTTGCGTATCATAAGATAAAGATAAGAGTCAATCTTTTCGAAACTAAAAACATGGATAACCAAAAGGAATCGACAAAATGACCAGCCTGGGACGAGGTATGTTTTTTTTATTGTTCTTTGTAAATTTTTCCCTATTCATTCCAGGGCCGGTCTGTGCCGATGAAGTTGAACCTTTATCGGCAAAAACCGACTATAGTATCCTTGCCGGTAAATGGCAGCGTGCAGACGGGAACTATCTCATCAAGGTCAGTAATGTTCTGGCAGAAGGACAGGCAATAGTGCAGTATTTCAATCCCCGCTCCATCCATGTTGCAAAAGCTGCAATTTCATCAGAAAAAAAGCTCATCAAACTCTTTATCAAATTCCAGGATAAAGGGTATGAAGGGTCAAGCTATAGCCTTTACTACTATGCGCAAAAAGATGCCCTGCTGGGCTTTTATTACCAGGCTCCTATGGACAAAACATATGAAGTTATATTTTTAAGAAAGACCCAATAACACAGAGTATCAAACTCATGGATAATCATATAAAAACTGATCTGGCCGTATCCCACAGATTTCTTGAAATTGCCAACCGGAACACTGAAATAACGCCTTTATTAAATGCCTTTATTTTTGAAATACAAAAAATGACGGGCTGTGAAGCGGTCGGGATTCGTATTTTGGATGATAAGGGCAATATACCTTACCAAAGTTACACAGGATTCAGTAAACAATTCTACGACCAGGAAAGCATGCTTTCAATTAAGTGTGACCGCTGCATGTGCATTCACGTTATCAAAGGCACGACAGATCCCGGCCTGCCATTTTACACCGACAGGGGATCTTTCCATACAAACAGCACCACACGGTTTCTATCAGAAGTTAATAAAGAAAAAATCGGGCCGACCCGCAATACCTGCAATGATTTCGGGTTTGAGTCCATGGCCCTGATTCCGGTGGTACTGAATGACCGTATCCTGGGCTTGATTCATCTGGCTGACTCCCATAAAAACATGATATCCGCGCAAAGGGTAACATCGCTCGAATGGACCGCCCGGCAACTGGCCATAGCCATTGAGCGAATAAAAACTGAAATATTATTAAAAAACAGTAGAGAAAGCATAAAGCAGCTCGGCGACAACCTGCCGGATGGAATGATTTACCGACTTGTGCATCAACCGGATGGACACCGTTATTGCAGTTACGTAAGCAAAGGATGCGAACGATTATTTCAGGTTAAATCGGAAGAATTCAAAAAAGATATGAATGTAATCTACAAAATGTGTCCCCCTGATGAATTGGAACGTATAGCCCGGCTGGAGAAAGAATCCATTGAAAAGCAAAGCCAATTCAATCTTGAAAGTCTGCTTACCCTACCGAATGGAGAGACCCGCTGGTTCCAGTGGCATTCAAAACCGAAAAAACAGGATGACGGAACCCTTACCTGGGATGGTGTTTGCCTGGATATCAGCCGCCGCAAATATGCCGAAGAAGCCCTGGTTAAATCCAGGGATGAGCTTGAAGTTCAGGTACTGAGACAGACCAAGGATCTGAACATAACAATCAAAAGTTTGTTACTTGAGATAGAAAACAGAAAAAAAGCGGAATTTGAGCTGCAGGATACCTACTCTGAAATTCAAAAACTGAAGAGTCAACTGGAAGCTGATTGCACCTACCTGGGCGAAGAGATCAAATTGATGCACGACCATGGCAACATCATCGGTGAAAGTGAAGTTATGAAATATGTCTTATTCAGTTTGGAGCAAATTGCTCCCACTGATACAACCGTCCTCATTCTGGGTGAATCCGGTACCGGCAAAGAGCTTATTGCTCGGGCTATTCATAATAGCAGCAATAGAAATAACCGACCATTAATTAAAATGGACTGTGCGGCAATGTCGGCAAATTTGATTGAATCAGAGTTGTTCGGACATGAAAAAGGTGCATTCACCAACGCCATGGAAAAAAGGATTGGACGGTTTGAACTTGCAGACAGGGCCACCATCTTTCTGGATGAAATCGGAGAGTTACCCCTGGAGCTACAGCAAAAGCTGCTGAGGGTTCTCCAGGACGGTGAATTTGAACGATTGGGCAGTTCCCGGGTGAGGCATACTGATGTCCGCATCATTGCAGCAACCAACCGGAACCTTGAAGAGGATGTCCAACAAGGACAATTCAGACAGGATCTCTGGTATCGCCTGAATGTATTCCCATTGTCCATTCCCCCTTTAAGAAAACGTATGGATGATATTCCCCTATTGGTTAACTGGATCATCAACAAGCTTAAAAAACGATTTAATAGCTTAGTCCGTGAGATTCCCGCAAACCTTATGGACGAATTCATGAGCTATTCATGGCCGGGCAACGTCAGGGAGCTGGAAAATGTGATTGAACGCGGGATCATTGTTTCTTCCGGGAAAACCTTGAGACTGAATGCCCCGTTAAAGACATCCGGCCCTGCGCCTGCATCTCCCGATTTGGAGGACCTGCCGTTGAAAAGTCTTTCCCAAATGGAAAAAGATCATATTTTGCGGGCATTGGAAAAGACCCGTTGGAACATTTCCGGTAAGGGTGGTGCTGCAAATATGCTCGGGTTAAATTCTAGCACCTTGCGTGGGCGGATGCGCAAACACGGGATTTCCAGGCCTTCCGTTGATTCCTGATTCGCCTCCGTCATATTTGACCTGTGCGATCAAATATGACGGTCAAATATGATGCGTTCTCCCTAAACCGTTTTCCCCGGCACCCCACCCTATTCTTCCTTTTCCTTTTGTTTCAATCCCTTACAGATTTATCAATCAGCCATTCTTACCCGGCACCATTCTTGTATGATCTATATATCTGGTAATATCAGTACACTATCAGTTTAATCGGATTTTGAATTTACTGACAAATTTTAAAAAAAGGTGCCCGCAAATGCATAAAGTCAAAATCACAATAAATCCACGGGATGACAAACAAAAGGAGTTGTTGCATTTTTGTCAGATGATTTCAGATCAGACCCGTCAAAATGCGGGTTGTTCCTTAAGTTGCATGTTGCAAGATAAAAACTGTATTGTGCTCGATCAGAAGTGGAAGCAGTTCAACCTTTTGGAAGACTATTTTCTGTCCGATTCATTCAGTGCACTTCTTGGCGCAATGAAATTTCTGGGCAAAAGCTATGAAGTAACAATAGATAGCGGCACAGAAAAAGAAGGGATGATAATGGTTGAAAAGGCAAGAGCAAAATAATTTTATGGGAGAAAATTGTATTAATTTAAAGGAGATATTTAAAATGAAAAAACGATTGAGTCTGTTTCCATTGATGCTGATTTCCGGGCTGGCATTATTTTTTGCCGGAAATGCATTGGCAAAAGAGGCAATAGTCCACGATGCTGAGTTTTATGTATTAAAGGCTCAGCATGGTAACAAGTGGGCTGCCGAGGACAAGGAGCTTGATAAGAAACTAAAAGCGTTGCGCAAAAAGCACGGCGCCCCTCCTAACATTATACACGTCATGTGGGATGACACACCTGTTGGTGAAGTAGGTATCCCTCAAATACAGGCTTTACGGGGTTTTGAAACACCTAATCTTAATAAAGTAGCAGAGGAAGGTATCAACTTTATGCGGATGTACACTGAGCCGTCCTGTACACCTACTCGTGCAGCAGCACTGACCGGACGGCACGCCGTGCGCAATGGGATGTACAATGTTGCATTCCCATATGAGAATGGCGGTCTGGCTGCCAGCGAAGTGACAATGGCTGAAGTATTGGGACCGGCCGGTTACGCAACAGGGTTCTTTGGTAAGGCGCATTTGGGTGACGTTGAAGAAAGTTACTTGACTAAACAAGGTTTCGATGAAGCCTTTTGGACACCATATAATCAAGTGCCAATGATGTACTTGCCACAATTTGAACATTCGGGAGTGATTACTGCTACAACGATGAATCCGGAATTATTCCCTGATGACCGCTATGAACTGGACAAAGAATGGCGTCCGGATGGATTAGTCTGGTGGTTGGAAGGTAAAAAGGGAGGTCCTGTAAAAGAATATCTTCTGCCTACCAGTTTAGACAATTGGTACAAATCTGCGGAGCAGGAAGAAATTCGGTCTCTGGCATTTATTGAAAAGAATGCTAAGTCTAAAACACCATTTTATGCGGCCATATGGCCCAGTGGTTCATTTGTACCCAAACCCGGGAAGAAAAAAACGACGGCAGGCAGCGTACTTCCGGAAGTGTTGGCTAATATTGACGTGTTTGTCGGTGAATTGAAGGATAAACTGGTAGAACTTGGTATAGCTGAAAATACGCTTGTTATTTTTATGGCAGACAATGGTCCGATGACACATAATGGCCCTCCGGGATTTGTTGAAACACTTTATCGCGGCGGTAAGGGCGACTTCCTGGAAGGTGGCGTCAGAGTGGCAGCTATGGCCTGGTGGCCGGGGATGATTGAACCGGGACAAATAGTTGGGGATATTATCCACGTAACCGACCTTTTTACAACCTTTGCATCTCTTGCAGGGGCAACAGAGAATATCCCAACGGATCGCATTATCGATGGCATTAATCAAACATCCCTCTTGCTCAATGGCGACTCGTACAGCCGCCGGGACTATGTCCACATCTATACAGGGCCGATTTATGCCGCAACGGTCAAAGGGCATTTTAAAAGGCATTGGGTAGGCGATCTGCCGGGATTGAGTGGTGCATCATTCTTCGACCTCTACAATGACCCACGCGAAGTACAGCCCAAGATGTTACCCATGTTTCCCACAAAGGGCATGTTCGCAAGCGTGAAAGCCCGACATGAAATCTGGAAAGAAAAATATCCAGATAGCGAAGAGGCACGCGGGTTGCCGTTCACCGGCATAGCCAATGCCCGTCCAGAGACCATTAAGGCTTCAAAGCCCCGTTTTACAAAGGACGAGGTTCCATTTGATGTTGAGGCAGTGATGAAAAAATCACGGAAATGGGAGAATTTTGAAGCCAATTGGGGAGTGAAATAAGTATGACCTGTAATGAAACAGATTTATTATTTTGGCATGCTGCTTCGGGGAACTACCCAGGATATTGAGGAAAAACCATACTATGCCCATCAAACAGATTTTAAATTTCATACAGGAAATCGGGACGATCATGTATGTGGGCGGCATTCTCTCACATATCGTAATCGGGGTTGTCCTTGGTCATCCTGATGCAGAGACGGCATACCATGTCTATGTGTATAAAGAAAAAAGTGCCTATATCCTGATCCTGGTGGGTCTGGCGCTGAAGGTCATTTCCGACTTAATCCTGTACACACGGTTTGAAATTAAACCAAACTGGTTAAAGGTAAAAATGGTGATGATGGCATTTCTCAGCGTTAATGCCTTTGTCTTCCTTGTCCCGATGATGCCGGAGCTGGTAGCTATGGCAAAAGCATCTCTGCCTGACGGTAAAGTAAGCCAGGAGTTTCTCGATAGAACCCATACCGAGCAGCTGGTTGGGATGTCAAATGTTATTCCACTGGTCATTGAATTGGTACTCGGTTCATTTAAGCCCAGACTTTGGAAAGAACGGAAGAGTAATCAGGGGAGTTAAATAAACTAACATGGAGGGATACAAAATGAACAAAAAAATAATATTTTCGCTTTTGCTTTGTGGGATAGCATTGCTTGTTGCCGGACAAGTGTCACTTGCATCAACTGAGAAGCCCAATATTTTGATTATTATGTCCGATGATGTCGGTATCAGTAATATTAGTGCTTACAGTCGTGGACTGGTGGGTTATCAAACCCCCAATCTTGATAGAATTGCCAATGAAGGCATGATGTTTACTGATTATTACGCCGAACAGAGTTGTACAGCCGGACGTTCCGCTTTGATTACCGGTCAGCATCCGGTTCGTACCGGTCTGACTAAAGTCGGTTTTCCCGGTGCAGCCCTTGGACTTCAACCAGAAGATCCTACGCTTGCCGAGTTGTTGAAAAATCATGGTTATGCCACGGGGCAATTTGGTAAAAATCATTTGGGTGATCTTAATAAATACCTGCCAACGGTGCATGGTTTTGATGAATTTTTTGGCAATTTATATCATCTCAATGCCGAGGAAGAGCCTGAGAACCCGGATTACCCTAAAGATCCAGCCTTTCACGCTAAATTTGGTCCCCGCGGCGTGCTGGACTGCAAAGCCACGGACAAGGTCGATAAGACCCTGGATCCGCGTTTTGGCAAGGTGGGAAAACAGACCATCAAGGACACCGGGCCACTGACCAAAAAACGCATGGAAACCGCGGACGAAGAGTTTCTTGACCACACGATGAAGTTTATCAAAAAAAATAACAAAGCGGGTAAGCCTTGGTTTGCCTGGTTAAATACCTCCCGTATGCATTTTTACACCCACTTAAAGCCGGAGAGTGATGGTGTTACAGGCCTGGGTATCTTTGCCGATGGCATGGTGGAGCATGATGGCCATATTGGACAGTTGCTGGATCTTTTAAATAAACTTAAAATTGAGGCAAATACTATTGTTATCTACACTGCTGATAATGGCCCTCATTATAATGAATGGCCGGATGGTGGCTTATCACCTTTCCGTGGTGAAAAAAATACCAATTGGGAAGGTGGTTATCGGGTTCCTGCCTTTGTTCGCTGGCCGGGTAAGATCAAACCCAATCAAATCTCCAATGAGATCATGTCTGCACAAGACTGGTTACCCACTTTAATGGCAGCAGTTGGTGAGCCAGATATCAAAGAAAAGCTCAAGAAGGGGCATAAATCTGATGGTAAAGAGTTTAAGGTGCATCTTGATGGCTACAATTTCCTTCCCTATTTAACGGGTCAGGATAAAACCGGGCCAAGAGAGGAATTCTTTTACTTTAATGACGATGCTCAAATGGTTGGTCTTCGTTACAATAACTGGAAGCTGGTATTTGCTGAGCAACGCGCTCATTACTTTGATGTATGGGCCGATCCTTTTATTTCCCTGCGTGTTCCAAAATTGTTTAACCTTCGTAGTGATCCGTATGAACGGGCTGATACCGATGCAAACAACTACCGCACCTGGTGGATACGTCGCGTTTTCACCCTGGCTCCATCCCAGGTGATTACCCAGAAATTTGTTGATACCTTTACTGAATTCCCTCCGCGACAGGAGCCTGCCAAATTTAATGTGGATGATGCACTTAAAGCAATGAAAACAGCCGGTGCAATTGGCAATTAATAACCGCACCCAGCCCTGCTGCCCGAATGCAGATAGAGAAAAAAGGAATAAAAACGGTTAAAACGGTAAGAGAAAAATAATTTATGAGAAAAAATTGTATTAATTTTTAGAGGAGAGATTATGATGAATAGGCTATTGAGTATAGCGCTTACTATAGGACTGCTCCTGTTCAGCGCTAACGCAGCATTTGCTGGCAACATTGTTCACGATACAGAATTTCAGCTTCTCCAAAAGCAGCATGGGGAAAGATGGGCAGCTGAAGACAAAGAAATTGAAAAAAAACTGGATGCACTCAAAAAAAAGCATGGTAAGAGGCCAAATATTATTCATATCATATGGGATGATATGAAATACGGGGCGATCGGCCATCCCATGCTCAATAACGTTACCGGTTACAAATCCCCAAATATCAATAAACTTGCGGCTGCCGGAATGACTTTTACCAGGATGTACACAGAACCTTCCTGCACTCCAACACGTGTTGCGGCGATGACAGGTCGTCAGCCAGTTCGAAGTGGAATGACCTTCCCGATCTTTCCGATTCATAATATGGGATTACCTGGTTCTGAAGTCACCATTGCTGAAGTGCTGGATGATGATTACAACACGGGTTTTTTTGAGAAATCCCATTTTGGTGACGTGGAAGAGTCATATCTGCATAATCAGGGTTTTGATGAAGCCATCTTTACCCTTTACAATCAGTTTGCGGGCCAGATGTTTACTCCGGAGGCAGAGGCCGGGGGTATGACCATCGGATGGGAGAAGGATGAATGGGATCGTTATGCACTGGATCAGAAATTCAGGCCGACTGAATGGATGTGGGCTGTAGAAGGTTTTGAGGGACAGAAAGGTAAAGAGGTCTCCACCCCCCGCAATGTCGAAGAGTATCATCAGTTTAATGCCATGGCTTATGAGCGTGTGAAACAGTTCATCCAAAAGCATGCCAAGGATGACAAGCCGTTTCTGCTGGATTGGTGGCCCAATCTGTTGGAAATGTATTCTGAGAAAAACTCCCCAAAACAGACCCCGAACGGCACAGCCAGCTCTGAGAGTTTTTACCGCTTCGACAAGCAGGTAGGCAAGATTGTGGCTATGGTGGAAGACCTTGGCATTGCAGACAACACACTGATTGTACTCATGGGCGATAATGGGCCCATGGCCGAGATTTGGCCTGATACCTACCAAAATCCTGGTATCTTTCGTGGTGGTAAAAATGATTTTCTTGAAGGCGGTGTACGTGTCCCGGCATTTGCATATTGGCCGGGTGTGATTGAGAAAGGGACTGTTGTCCATGACATGGTGCATGCAACAGACTTGTTTACAACCTTTGCACGTCTGGGTGGTAAAATGGATGCTATACCAACAGACAGGGTCATTGATGGTATTGATCAGACAGCGCTGCTGCTTAATGGTGACGGTCACGGAAGACGCGATCATGTATTTATTTATCAGGGACCGCAGCTTTCCGCTATCGTCAAGCAGCAGTACAAGCGGCACTTTGCCGGTGCAGCACCTGGTCTGGCAGGCAAAGGATTCTTTGACCTGGAAAAAGATCCCAGGGAAGAGCATCCACTAATGGCCCAGTTCCTGTGGGCATGGCCTGCCTTCGATCATATGAAAGCGCGTCACGAAGCACAAATAAAAGAGTATCCGCATACACCTGTTGCCACGGGCATACCGTATACTGGTGTGGATCGTATGAAACGATAGCTCAATTTGTCGTATAGAATCTGGAGAGGAACACCTCTCCAGATTTTTTTTGCTAATAGGAGGAAAGGTAATGAATAAAAAAACCGAAAAAGAAAAACAAGATTACTCGCGCCGGGAGTTTTTCAAGGCTTCCGCTTTAACTATTGGTGCTGCCGGTGCTTTGACCCTAATTGGCCCGGCCCCGGCGTATGCGACAGACAAATCCAATGGATTGCCTCTTTCCATGGCCGGATATAACTTAGATCGTACCCGGGCACTTATTGACGGACGGGTCAAGATTGAGGGGTGTGACATTCAGTTTCAGGAATCCGGTATTGGTGATATTAACACGAATTTATTCAGTGGCCCACAAACATATGATGTGACTGAAATCGGTCTGCATCCCTATATGTTGGCCTATGCCAATGAGGGCTTTCGGGATTATTTACTGCTCCCTATTTTTCCAATGCGTTTGTTCCGTCACAAAAGTATTTTTATCCGTACGGATCGGGGCATCGATAAACCCGAGGATCTTCGGGGGAAAAAAATTACCACAGCCGGTTATTCTTCCACCTCTTTGACATGGATACGTGGAATTTTCCAGGATGAATTTGGTCTTAAACCGGAAGATATGCAGTGGATTGTCTCGCAAAAAGATTCATCTGCCAAAAATTCTGGCAAGGTTTCCAAGCAGGAAAATATATTTCCGGAGGGCGTCCCGATCCAGATGGGGCCGGAAGGAAAAGATGAGTCGGATTTACTGGCATCCGGTGCGGTTGATGCCACTTTTCATGCTGCCGAGCCTAAAGCTTATATTGAAGGACACCCCAAGGTGGGACGCCTTTTTCCCGACTACCGGTCAACGGAACGTGCGTATTTTAAAAAGACCGGTATTTTCCCGATAATGCATGCCGTTGCAATCAGGAAAAGTCTTGCAAAGAAAAATCCCTGGCTTATTGAAGCTGTATTTAAAGCCTATTCCGAATCCAAAAAAAAGGCTTATCATTACCTGGCAAACGCTGCCTGGGCCTATGACATGCTTCCGTGGATTGCGCAGGAATTTGCAGAAACCCGTGCGTTGATGGGTGCTAACTACTATTCTTACGGTATCAAACCCAATCGCAAAATATTGGAATCCTTATTTCGCTATTCTTATCAACAGGGGCTGTGCAAACGAGAACTTAAGATCGAAGAAGTTTTTGAACCGGCGAGTCTTAAACTTGTCGAGTCTGCCTAAATCAAGGCCAGAGGTCAAGGTCTCTGATATCCAGCGGGCATCAAAGATCAGCGCTCTTCGTTGCGTTGCTCCTGGCTGCTGATAAATATTTCGAGAACTTAAAAAATGAATAAAAGGAAAATAGAATGAAGTTATTAAAAAGTATCGTTATAATATTAACAATTATCTTAGCGGGAAGTTTTGCAATAGCTCAACCACCGCCCATACAGGAACCATCGTCCGAAGCGGATATGAAGGCCGCATTAAGTGGCGGTGTTCCCATGGGAAGATGGAAGGAAGGTCTTTTGTATGAAGGAGTTAAACCGATGCCGTGGCTTAAAAGTGCCGCTAACTGGTTTCCCGGAACTGAAGATATTCAGCCCAATGAAATGCGCGTAACGTTTATGGGAACTTCTCCCATGATTCGACCGGGACAGATGAACACTTCTATCTATGTCGAGTTGGGAAATGGTGATAATTTTGTATTTGATATCGGCGAAGGTTCTATAGCCAATTATGTTGCTTCAAGAGTAGCACTCAATCAAATCCATAATGTTTTTCTTACGCATCTACATGTGGATCATTTTGGCTCACTTCCTTATTTATGGATGTTTGGTACCTGGAATGGTGGTTGGCACCAGCCGCTGACCGTTCATGGACCATCAGGTCGCACACCTGAATTCGGTGTGAAACACATGGTTGAGGGTATGAGGCAGATGTTGACTTGGCATATTGATGCTTTCAGCGTATTCCCTGTAGGTAAGGGATGGGATATTCAGGTCAACGAATTCGATTTCCGTGATGATGGCGGTGTTGTTTATGAAAAGAATGGTGTAAAGATTATTCATTGGCGTCGTTCTCATGCAAAAGATGGTGCGTCAGCATATCGTCTGGACTGGAATGGTTTGAGTTTTGTCTGGACCGGTGATGGCCGTCCAAGCAAACTGGATGTTAAGTATGCTAAGGGTTGCGATCTTTATGTTACTGAATTGCAACAGGAAGTGGTGGAAATTAACTCAGCAGTTCAGGGCGTACCGCCATTTCTGTCTCGCTATACCATTGATACCCACCATACTCCAGCCTATGCCGCTGGTTATGTAGCAAATAAAATTAACCCCAGAATGTTTATGACCACCCATATGTCTTATGATCCGTATCAATCCGAAGAAACAGTGGCAGAGGTTCGTGAACATTGGAAAGGTCCATATCATTTTGGTGCACCGGATGGAATTGTTGTAAATATGACTAAAGATGCAGTTTGGGTTAGAGAAGGTATTCTTCCTGAATATCCAAATAGCCGTTCGCCACAGTTTGATTTTGCTAATGGGCAACTGGTTGTGCCGCTGCCACCTAAGAGACGGGAAGATATTCAAGAGCAGTTTATACGCGATCAGCAAATCGATCCTAAGAAATATTACCCCAAAGGATATCATCCGGAACTGCTTGAGCATTGGCCTGTTAAAAGTACCCTTGTGGTACCGTTGGATAGTTTGCCGGAAAATCTGCGAGAGAGTATGGGAGGAGAATGGAACTTGAAACAAAAGAATCAGAAGATTCTTGATGAGCAGAACCAGAAATAACTTAATATAACAAAAATCCCTCTGTTTTCTTGCGGAAATAAGGGGGTTTTGTTCTAATGTGCAGGCACAAGGAGATTTGTGGTATAATATGAAAAAAATGATTCTAGTTATTGCATCGGTTTCGTTGTTTATTGTTATAGCAGGTGCTCAGGAATCAGACCAGAAGCCGCAGACGGCAGAAAAACATATTGCTTCCAAATCCCGGATTGCTTATGTGCCAGGCTACCGGCTGGCTGAATGGCTTAAACATTATAAGGCGGCTGAACAAAAAGATAGAAATACATCTTACTACCATGTGGGGAAAGCCTGGGGGTTCATTGCCGGAGTTATGGATACAGCTTCTGAAGAAATCATAATACAGGATAAACTTACTATGAAACAGGTGGTTAACATTGTTGATTCTTTTCTTGCTGAACATATTGATAGATGGCATGAGCCGGCGGCGGACATAGTGATAGATGCACTAAAAGAAAACGTGGTAAAAGTTAAAGCGAACGAGATAAAATGATAAAGCCGATAGATGATTCAGTTGTGGATATTGAGAATCTGCGTTTCCGCTGGAATAAGAAGCATGCTGATGTGCTTAATATTGATAAGCTGGCAGTCGCTCCCCGGGAACGGTTGTTTATTCAAGGTCCCAGCGGCAGCGGCAAAACTACTTTGCTGAATTTACTGGCCGGGGTTATTACTGCCACAGAGGGCAGGCTCTCTGTTCTTGGTACAGATATGGCAGCATTAAACGGCCCTGCCCGGGATAGGTTTAGAGCTGATCATATAGGGTTTGTATTCCAGATGTTTAATCTTATTCCTTATCTTTCTTTAGTTGAAAATATTATGCTGCCTTGCCGGTTTTCGAAAATAAGGCGAGAACGTGTGCTGGAGCATACTGAAAATATTGCGGATGAAGCCAGGCGGCTTATGTCTGATCTGCAACTGGACACCGCATCTTTCGGGGCGCGAGAAGTAACCAGGATAAGTGTAGGGCAACAACAGCGTGTTGCCGTAGCCCGTGCTCTTATTGGCAGACCGGAATTGGTGATTTGCGATGAACCGACATCTTCACTTGATGCCGATGCAAGACAGTTTTTTCTTGACTTGCTCTTTGCCGAGATTCAGGAAGCCGGTGCCACGCTTATTTTAGTTAGTCATGACCGCTCATTGGCAGGTTATTTTGATCGTGTTATTGATTTGTCCTCATTGAACCAGGCGGGAAAAGAAGTGCAGTCATGAAACTATTTCCGCTTGCATGTAAAAGTATTTATAACCGGCGTGGAACCGCTATATTGACCGTACTTGCGATTGCTTTCAGTGTTACTTTATTGCTGGGTGTTGAAAAAGTACGCAAAGGGGCCAGGCTTAGTTTTATGAATACCATTTCCGGAACCAGTTTGATTGCAGGCCCGCGAACAGGGGCTGTTCAGCTTCTTCTTTATTCTGTCTTCCGCATTGGCAGCCCGATAACCAGGATGTCATGGAAGAGTTACGAGCGTATTGCGGCGCGCTCACAGGTTGTGTGGACCATTCCACTCTCGTTGGGAGAATCTCATCAGGGATATCGTGTCCTTGGAACTACCGGTGACTATTTCAAACATTATAAATATGCCAATCGAAAAAGTCTTGCGTTTGATGCAGGCAAGGCATTTAACGATGTGTACGATACTGTAATGGGTGCGGATGTTGCTAAAGTACTGGGCTATGAAATAGGCGATGAGATAGAGATTACACATGGCCTTGGCCATTCTGAATTATGCACTCATAAAGATAGGCCGTTTCACATTGTCGGTATTCTGGCAAAAACAGGGACACCTGTTGATCGTACTGTGCATGTCAGCCTTGAAGGGTTAGAGGCTGTGCATGTAGATTGGGTTGGAGGCGCCCACCTGCATGGCGACCATGCAACCACAGAGGAGGTGCGGGCCATGCACTTAAAACCGGAATCTATCAGTGCCATGTTTATAGGGCTAAAATCACCGCAAGATGCAGTAATGTTTCAGTATAATATAAATAACCTAAAGTCGGAACCGCTGCTTGCCGTTATGCCGGCAGTGGCGCTACAGGAATTGTGGGATGCCATGGGTGTGGCGGAAACCGCATTTCTGGCAATTTCCTGTCTTGTTGTTATTGCCAGTTTATTAGGGATGATTACGGTTATTCTTGCCGGACTGAACGAACGGCGGCGTGAAATGGCTATCCTGCGGTCAGTTGGTGCCAGACCCATTCATATTTTCGGGCTGCTGGTGATGGAGGCTGGATTATATTCCGCAGGGGGGGCAGTTGTTGGATTGGGTGCTGTTTATCTGATTCAGGCTCTGTCTATTTCATTTATTGAGGCGCAGTTTGGTCTTTATCTACCCATACTGCCACCAACTTTCAGTGATATTTTTTTACTTTCAGGTATTACTATTGCCGGTTTTTTTATCGGGTGTATTCCCGGGTTAAAAGCATACTCATCTTCTGTAGCTGACGGCATGATGGTGCAAACCTGATAAAAAGTGAATAACTTATAGTGAACAAAGAATTGATTTTCAGTTAAAAGGAATTGAAATGAGAAGTAGTATTAATATTATTGTTGTTGTTGTTATCGTTATTTTTATTTTTATTGTGACTACGAATATATTGGCTGAAAATGCAAAACCGCCGAGTAAAAAACATCCAAATATTTCGACTGACACGTTACGTGAAATAACATGGAAAGAATTGATTCCGGCCGGTCTGACCCGCGAAAAAATGCGAAAAGGTAAGAGTATAGATGAGGATAAACAATTTGGAATTATCTATGATGTTAATATTTTTAAACCCCGGGCTGATCTGCATGGACAGTTAGTTCGTATTGGCGGGTTTACACTGCCTTTAGAAATGGATGGCGAGAAGGCAGTTGAGTTTCTTTTGGTTCCGTTTGTAGGTGCCTGTATTCATGTCCCGCCGCCACCGCCTATTCAGATTATATATGTAAAATTTCCAGAGGGATATAAAAGTCGCGCACTTTATGATGCCGTCTGGGTTACTGGCCGGCTGGCAACAAAAAATGCTAAATATAATTTAAACTTTGTAGATGGCGAAGAGGAAATACAGGTCGGCTACAGTCTGACTGCAACAGCTGTCACGCCTATTAAGATTTAGTGAAAAATAATGAATAAAATTTAAAGGAAAAATTAAAAATGAGAAAACAATTTGTATCGAAAAGGATTGGGTCTCCGAATCCTTTTATCTTTACAGGAGGATTTTCAATACGAAGGACATGGTTTATTTTAGTTTGCCTGTTTATGATTCTTGGCATGGTTCACCCAGCGACTGCCCAAGAAAAACAGGCAACGGGACAGGAGGATCTGGCCAAGAAATCTCAAAATCCTGTGGGAGACATGATCAGTGTGCCCATCGAATACTCACACTATGATGGGATGGATAACGATGGAAGTGCCGATACAGTGATAATGAAACCGGTCTATCCAACAAGAATCGGCAATATGAACTTACTCAACCGTTTTATTATCCCCTATTTGGGAATCGATGCCCATGCCGGCGACCAAGATTTAGGCGACATCTCAATTCCCGGTTCAACTTCCAGGGAATCAGGGTTGGGTAATATTCAGTACCAGGGATTTTTTTCACCCGCTGAGCCGGGAAAAGTTATCTGGGGTTTGGGGCCGGTTCTTGAATTGCCAACCAATACCAGCGGTCTTGGTTCTGACAAATGGTCGGCGGGACCAGCAGCAGTGGTGTTAACCATGCCGGGGAAATGGGTGATTGGTGCTTTGGTGCAAAACATGTGGTCCTTTGCGGGCCCCAGTGATGCGCCCAGCGTAAATCAATTCGTCTTTCAGTATTTCATTAACTACAATCTGGCCAATGGCTGGTACCTGACCTCTACCCCAATAATGACCGCAGACTGGAAAAAATCCAGCGGAGATCAATGGACTATACCCGTGGGAAGTGGCATAGGCAAACTGCATCGTTTTGGCAAGCAGCCGGTTGATTTTAAGCTGCAGGCTTTTACAAATGTGGAAACACCTGACGGCGGGCCGGATTGGAGTACCATGTTTGCTGTGAAATTTTTATTTCCTAAATAATCACAATTTCATTTCAATTAAAGGAAAATTATTTGATGATTAAAAATACAAAACGAATTTTATATTGGAAAAGGTATTTCCAATTTGCAGCAATAGCTGCTTTTTGTATCCTGTTTGCTGGCACTGCATACTCACAGGAGTCAGAGAAAGAAAATGACTTTCAATTCTTGTTTGAACCCTATCTAATGTTTACCAGTATTAGCGGTGATGCCTCTGTGGGGCGGGTAACAGGCGCCAGTGTAGATTTGGACACCAGTGACATTCTTGAGAACCTTGACTTTGGTATCATGTTCCATATGGAAGGCATTTATAAAAACTGGGGGCTTGCCTTTGATTACGGGTTAATGGATTTGAAACAAGATAACGCCGGCCCCATAAACGGAATCATAACGGCCGGGGTGAGGCAGCAAGTGATTGAACTTTTTGCTTTCCGGCGTATCCCGATTAAGGATGGAAAAATTGATATTTTAATGGGTGGCCGCAGTTGGGATAATAAGATATCCCTCACCCTTGATCCGGCGTGGTCACCAGGTTCTACCAGTGTCCAGCAAAAGGAAAACTGGATTGATCCGTTTCTGGGAGCACGCGCCTATTTTGACCTGGCCGAGGACTGGACATTTTTTGTCCGGGGTGATATCGGGGGATTTGGAATAGCATCGGATTTCACGGCATTGGGAAACTTCGGAGTGATGTACGACATCACAAAAACTGTGATTCTGAATATCCAGTATAAAGCATTATGGGTGGATTATGAAACCGGAACCAAAAACACGCCGGACTACTTTGCCTATGACACCGTCACCCACGGCCCCATAATCGGCTTGATTTTCAAATTTTAGGTTCACCTAATAAGATAGCAAGCTAACAACCATGACCAATAGGGCAAAAAAAGAATTAACCATTGAAGGAATTTTTGAACCGGCAAGTATTAAGCTTATCGAGCCTCAAACATAAAAAGAGAATAAAAAAATGAAAAACTATTTTACCAGGGTATTCGCATTAATTGTTCTATTATCTGCATTTGGCTTTGTTTCAAATGCTTTGGCTTTTGAAATAATAACAAAGGAAGATATCAAGCAGGGAATTATTGTTAACATTGACCTTATCAAAACGGCTGACAACGCCATCATCCTTTTTGATTCTTCAAGTACAATGAATAAACCGTTTAAAGACACGGGCATGTCAAGATACGATGTTGCCAAAAAGGCCTTAATGGAAAGAAATGAGTATTTCCCTGATCTGGGCTACAACTTTGGTCTTTACCTTTATACACCATGGAAAGAGGTTTATCCCGTACAAAAATATGACAGGGATAATTTTGCAAAGGCTTTGGGAAAGCTTCCCCCAAAAGCAACCGGCGTAACTTTTTTGAATGAGGGGCTTAAAAAACTGGATCCAATCCTCCAAGGCCTTGACGGAAGATCCGCTGTTTTTATTTTTACCGACGGCAGTTATACCAATAGAGGGGGAGGTATGAAAAAGCCCTCGGAATATTTAATAACTATGGCAAAAAAATATAATGTCTTTTTTTACATAGTCAGTACGGCTGATGACTATTACAGTTCAGAGCTTTTTACAAAGGTAAAAAAGTATAACTCTTTTATCAGGGTTATTGCATTTGAAGACTTTATGGATCTTGCGTCGTATAATTCCGAGGCACTTTTTACGGTTAAAGCGACAAAACACATTGTGACGATTACCGATAAAAAAATTGTTGGTATTAAAACACAGAACTTTTTATTTGATTTTAACAAAACCGATCTGTCCCAGAATGCAAGGGACAGGCTTGAAATACTGGCAGCATTCCTTAATAAAAATAAAAATACCTATGCGGCCATGGCCGGACATACCGACAATGTCGGGACAGAAAATTATAACATAGAACTGTCCCATAGAAGAGTTGAAAGCATTGCCACCTATCTTGTTGAAAATTTTAACGTAAACAGATCCCAGCTTGTTACCTTCTGGTTTGGAGACCTCAACCCTGTTGCAGACAACTCAACCAAAGAGGGGCGCATGCAAAACCGCCGGGTTGAAATTCTTGTGGGTGGCATGTAGTACTCCACCCATTGGCAAACATTTATAATCAGAAGGAAAACCATGAATTTTAAAAGAAACTGCTTAATCACGCTTTTTATCGCCGTCACTATATTTTTACTCAATAACACAGCTTTTTCAACTGAGGTGATAATTTTCCCGGCCCAGGGGCAGAGCAATGAGCAGATGGAAAAGGATAAGTATGACTGTTACCAGTGGGCAAAGCTGCAAAGCGGATTTGATCCCATGACACCGCCAACGGCCAAAACCGCCCCTCCCCCTCCCGAGGCCCAGACAGGGGGAGTTGTTAAAGGAGCTGCAAGGGGTGCCCTGGTAGGTGTAACAGTGGGTGCCATAACCAATAACAGCAAGAGCAAAAGTGCAGGAGCCGGTGCTGCATCGGGTGCTTTAGTTGGCGGTATGAGAAGACGTGACCAAGCCGGTAAGCAGCAACAGGCTGAACAGCAGTGGGCCCAGCAGGAAGCCGGTCAATATTCACAAAACCGCGACTCCTACAATCGTGCATACTCAGCATGCCTTGAAGGCAAAGGCTATACCTTAAAATAACCCGGGACTGTGATTATCACAAACATATGAGAAACTGACCATGAAACAAAAAAAAGTCAATCGAAAATAGAGGAAATTTGCTGTAGAAAGCAAAGCCAACTGATCATGGCTGTTTTACTGCCCGTTGTGTTGTCGGCGGCTATTTTTATCCCATGCTTGGGTTTATTGTTTTGGGCCTGATCACCATATTTATGATAATTGCCAGCAAAAGAGGCCGGTTCTACTGTGGATCATACATTCCGCACCCCTTATTGCTGATCTTGGTTGAATTCTTTTGTGCATTTTTTGATTTTCGCTCAAGGGTTTATAAAAATATCCGGGCTTACTCCCAAAGCTTTCAAGTATTTGATTTGTACTTCGTTTAAAGGCCTTGCCAGTTTTCGCTGGTTCCCGATTGTGATAACAATAATGTTAAGAAATTTAGTGCTCATCATGAATGAAGTTGGATTTTTTATCATTCGTTGTTTCCAACCAGGCAGAAGTTTTCCGGTGTTTTCTATATATAGTTTGAGATTCCGTTCCATCAAACGCCAAATCAAAAGTGCAAGTAGAAGAATTAAACCGAGGACTTCGATCCGCTCCGGCTTTTTAAGGAAAATTGCATTGATAATAGCCGGATCTTTTAGAAAACCAAAATTTTTCTCAATACCATCCTGTTCCTTGTATAATCGAAGAAGATTTGCCGGTGACCATTTTTGTTCTTCGTTATTGACTGGAACATTTGTGATCAAAACAAAACATCCTGCCTCAAGTCTGAGTTCTTCTGTTTTTTCAGGATTCTCTTCAACTTTAACTATGAGGCTATAATCAAATGATTTTGGTGCCCTCGTTTCCCCAGTTTTCGGACGTCCCCTGCCAAAGCGTGGGATTTTAGACACCTCGACACTGACCTGATGTAAACTCTTTCTGGCCAGATGAATGAGACCGGCAGTGGCAGCATCTGCATCGGGACGGCACTGAAACGGAGTTTTTGTAATCTCTTTTATCTTTTTTTCAAGATTGGCCTTGTCGGTTTTCAGCATCCGATCAATGCGTTTTTGCCGCCTCCTGTCATGGGCACTGGAATGGATAACGACAGCACGATGGGACTTACCATCCACTGTGACATTCGAGTCAAAAGCCCGATAGTGTGCCGGGGGGCGTTTTTTACTTCCAGCACCTTTGGAAATAGCACCTATTTCTTCCCAGCTATCTGCATCAACAGCTTCACGGATGACTCGTCCGCATTCTTTGAAATTGGCCGGAAATCTACTCAGAAAGCAGATCTTATTTTCTTCAGCTTTCGCTATATTTTTTTCTGTGACAAAGGCCGAATCGGCCACATATATGGCCGTACCGCTATCAATTCCATGTTTTGCCATGTAGGCAGATACATTGGATAAAAGTTTATTGTTTAATGTTTTGTCGGAAGAATTGCCATCCTCGGTCTTTCCTATAATAGGTATATTTCGATCCACGCAAAGCATTGAGACCATAAATTGTTTTAGATCGGGACGCTTTGCCTTGCTGTGCCCATAGGTTATCTTCAGAGATGAATCCTCGCAATCATAATCTCCGAAGACTGACACGGATGTGGTGTCGAAATGATATCTACTTGTATTTAATTTGAAGCATCCAATGGCATTTTGCGAAATTTGAGAAAAAATTTTCTGGGCACCTGTTTCATATATTTTGTCCATGGCTCGGCCAAGATTTGTGTCATCAAATCGTTCCGGATTTATCGATTTGCCAAGAATCAATTCTGTATCCATATCCTTGAAGGATTCTTTGAGTCGGTATAGAGGAATTCTTCCTGTAAGAGTGTCTATGACCATGGCAAGAATAGCGTCACCAGGAGACAATTCCATCTGAGAGTCAACCATTTGGTTAACAGTTCCCACCAAGTTAATTCGCTTGGCGTAGTCTTTGACGATTGGTAAAAAACGTACATCGGTAAAGCGCCATTCCTCTGTGTTCGGTATCTCCATCATTTGCCCCTAAATCACGATAAATATTATTTAAGGGCTATTGTACTGGATGCTTTTAAGTTTGTCTAGATAAGTTTTTTATGCGGAGGTCAATTCGTCGTTATTTCAATAAGGTGCTAATATTTAAGTAAATAAAAATCAGTTAATCCAGGGCAAATGGGTGCGGAATGTATGGTGGATGGCTTTGCCCCATGGGAGCTTTCCATGAACGGTTATTGTCCCAGGTCAGCCTTAAAAATAAAATTCCCTTGGTTATTAAATCAAACTGGTTTCGATGGGTGTTGTTTTCCCTGATGATGGGGTTAATGTTTTCAAGGCTCTATATGGCCTGGGGGGATACCAGGGCAGTTGGTGCTGTTTTCAGGTTGTTGTGGATTGTTTCCACAGGATTCATTGGCTTGGGTATATTTTATAAGCCACGAACCTGGTGTGCCGTGTGTCCCATGGGTTCCTTCCAGGGCGTAAGCAGCAAGAACACCTATCTTCTTCTGGTGGAAGATAATTGTATTGTGAATTGCCCCAAAGAAACATTATATTTTTCAAATTAAAACTATGCCTGCTTGATGGGTAGGTTGGCCTGATATTTTAACCAAATATTCATAATATATCGCCACAAATCTATCTACAACATAACTTTGGAATCCCAAATCCACCGCCTAATTTTTTATACACCCCTCCAAAGGAAAAATCGGGGGATTTTCTTAAGCTGAAGTTTCACCAAAATCTATGAGCAACGATCATGCAACCATGCGTAGCAGCATGTCAATGAAATATTTTTTCAGGGATTTGGGGTGACTATGGCAAATGGCATCAAAATTCTCACTCAATGCGGCTTTGGCTAT
>JAFLJU010000121.1 GCA_022712835.1 Desulfobacteraceae bacterium | reverse complement strand
GATGTGGAACAGGAGGCGTCTGTTTTTGCCCGTGATCCAATAGAATTCATCCGGTCCTTTAACCGGGATTCAAAGGAAAGCCGGGTGGTGTTGTTGGATGTTGAACGAGATGTAAAACGACAATTGATGGTGCCAGCTGGGTTTTTTCTGTTGGTTCGGTGCAGATCAGGCTTCCGGGCAGAAATTTTAGATGACACTAAAGGCGTGAAAACATCCCTGGGATATGAAGAGGGACTTGCCTTTCCGGATAAAACAGGATTTTTTGCACTTTTTTTCCCCGGGGAAACGCCCAAAAAAAATCATCAGAACTACATCCTGGTGCTCAGGATCTTTGATCCAAAGGGGACCCAGGTATCAAAAGTTTCCTTATTATATCTGGCGCCTTTTGATGCCCTGTATATGCGGTCGACCTTTACGCGAAAGGAGATCGTTAACACCCCGTTTTTAAAATTGTTGGGCACCACCCGCCGTGGGGGAATGATGAGAGCGGCGGCCTGGTGGGGTCGATTGGACAGCCGCTATGATGGATTTCTCGGGGCAAATATGGACCCGACCCTGCCGGAGAACCGGTGGATGGTTTTCTCCAGGTGCAGAATCTGGGCAATTTACCAGGGGTATTCACGGGAGCTGACAGCAGATTGTCTTGAAACCTTTTCTTTTTCCTACGACCAGGGCGGTAAATGGCTGTTTCATGTTCCCACCTCGGACGGCAAATATTATGCCTTGGAGCTCCACCTGTCCATTGATCCTCAAGAAAATATCGTCCGGATGACCCTTGTGAGAAGCCAGGCAAACCCAAATGTACCCGCATTTCTCAGTGATGATAAAGAGGTGAATCTGATCATCCGACCGGATATTGAAGACCGAAGTTTTCATGAGCCGGTTAAGGCCTTTGCCGGGCCTGAAAAGGATTGGCCCGCAGCCATCCGGCCGTTGAAAAACGGATTTGTTTTTACCCTTGCCAGCCAGAAACAATTGAGGGTTTTTATCTCCAGGGGGGAATTTGTGCCGGCACCTGAGTGGCAGTATATGGTGTATCGGCCCCTGGAAGCCCAGCGGGGTCTTGACCCGGAATCCGACCTTTTCAGCCCGGGATATTTTACGGTTTCCTGCAAGGGAGGCGATCCTTTGAAACTCACTGCGGCAGTCAGTGAACAACTCACTGCGGCAGTCAGTGAACAACTCATAGTCGTTGTCAGTGAGCATCAGGGACAAACGGGTGTGGTCGATTTTTCAATACCCTATCCGGAACTTAAATCCTTTGAACGGGGCATGCCCTTGTCCGAGGCTGTTTACAAAAGCCTGGACACATTTTTGGTCCACCGTGGCAATGACAAGAGTGTGGTGGCCGGATACCCCTGGTTTCTGGACTGGGGAAGGGATAGTCTGATCTTTTGCAGAAGCCTGATTGAATTGAAACGGTATTCGGATGCAAAAGCCATCTTAAGATTGTTCGGGCGGTTTGAAAATCACGGAACCCTGCCCAATATGATCTGCGGGGAGGATGCAAAGAATGTTGAAACCTCGGACGCCCCCCTGTGGTTTTTTGCATGTTGTAAGGATTTGGCAGCAAGTGAGGGGAATCGGGATTTTTTAGATGAAGTTCTTGGGGGACGAACCATCAAACAGATTATTTTTTCCATTGCAAACTCTTTAATCAGTGGGACGCCCACCGGCGTGAAGGCAGATCCCGAAACCCTGCTGCTTTACAGCCCGTCTCATTTTACATGGATGGACACCAATTTTCCTGCAGGCTCTCCCCGCAAAGGGTATCCCGTTGAAATACAAGCCTTATGGCATAATGCCCTGGGCTTCCTTGACACCCTGGACATCCTTGACAGTCAAAGCCCAGGTGCCGATGAACGCATATGGCAGAACCGGGCAGAAACGGTTAAAACCCATATTTTTGAGCTGTTCTGGAGGGAGAAATCTGGCTTTTTTTCAGATTGCCTCCATTCAGAGGGGCCTGGCAGTGCCAAAGCCGCAATCCCGGATGATGCCCTGCGACCCAATCAATTGTTTTTATTCACCCTGGGGGTGATAGAAGACAAAGTGATTGCCCAAAAATGTGTAGAAACTTGTCAGGAGCTATTGGTTCCCGGAGGGATACGAAGCCTGGCAGACAGAAGGATGGAAACCCCCCTTCCAGTTTATCACCAGGGTCACTTGTTAAACGACCCCCACCACCCCTATTCAGGGGAATACAAAGGGGATGAGGATAAAAATAGAAAACCTTCCTATCATAACGGCACTGCCTGGACCTGGCAGTTCCCGGTATTTTGTGAGGCCTGGGCAAATGCCTTTGGTATTTCCAGCCATCCCACCTGTCTGGCCTGGCTTGGCAGTGTGATGGGACTGATGAGAAAAGGGGCAGCAGGCTATATTCCTGAAATACTGGATGGGAATTTTCCCCATACCCCCCGGGGATGCGATGCCCAGGCCTGGGGAACCAGTGAGGTAGCAAGGGTGATGCACAAGTTGTTAGAAAATCGTTAGTTTAGGATACGAAAGATGGCAAAAAAACCAAGAATATTGATTGTGACCCCGGAGGTGACCTATCTTCCAGAGGATATGGGCAATCAGTCCCATTATTCGGCAAAAGCCGGTGGTCTTGCCGATGTATCTGCGGCCTTGATCAGCGCCTTGTTTGACCTTGGCTGTGATGTTCATGTGGCCCTTCCTGATTATCGGTCTATTTTTGACGGGTATTCCACAAAGACCCATAATAGGGAGCTTGAAAAAATCAGGAAACGGTTGGATGGGGAACGAATTCATCTGGCGGCAGACCGGGCCTTTTATTACCTGGATAATGTTTATTCCGGTTATTCGGATCAAGATCTCAAGGTCTCCCTGGCATTTCAAAGGGAGGTGATCAATAATATTATCCCAAGGGTTCAACCAGATATCATCCATTGCAATGACTGGATGACCGGTTTGATTCCTGCCATGGCCAGATCCCTTGAAATCCCCTGCCTGTTCACCATTCATAATATTCATACCATGACATCTACCATGGCGGAAATTGAGGACAGGGGAATAGACGCGGCATCCTTCTGGCAATGGTTCTATTTTGGAACCCCGCCAGCCAATTATGAACAAAGCCGGGACTGGAACCGGGTGGATTTCTTAACTTCCGGGGTGTTTGCCGCCCATTATGTGAACACGGTGAGCCCGACTTTTTTAACCGAGATTGTCGAAAGCCGTCATCCCTTTGTGGAAAACTGTTTGAAAAACGAGCTGAGCCATAAATATTATGCCGGTTGCGCCACGGGTATTTTAAATGCACCGGAACCGGAATTCAACCCGGCGGTGGACGAGATGATCCGGTATAATTATGGACCGAAAAATCACCGGAAAGTTAAAGCCCAAAACAAGCGATATCTTCAGAAGATCCTGGATCTTGAGCAAGATGAGAATGCGGTCCTATTTTTCTGGCCGTCCCGGCTTGACCCGGTTCAGAAAGGGTGCCAGCTTCTAGGCCAGATCATGTACGAGATTGTCACCCAATACTGGGATGTCCCTCTCCAGATTGTCTCTGTTGCCAGCGGAGACTATCTGAAACATTTTCATGAGATTGTGAGGTTTCACGGCCTGGGGCGACGGATTGCCATCTGCGGTTTTAACGAAGGGCTTTCCCACCAGGCATTTGCCTCCAGTGATTTTTTGTTCATGCCCTCCTCCTTTGAGCCCTGCGGTCTTCCCCAGATGGTGGGCGGCATTTACGGAACCTTGCCCATAGTCCATGACACCGGTGGATTGCATGACACCATTCGTCAGCTTTCCCCCAACCAGGATACCGGGAACGGGTTTTTATTTAATTCCCATGATGTCAACGGGTTTAAATGGGCCATCGATCAGGCCATGGCCTTTCATTTTCTTGACCCCGGGGTAAAGGAGGTCCAGATAAGGCGGATTATGATTGATAGCGTCCTTGAGTTTAATCACAGCAGATGTGCGGAGTCCTATATAAATTTATATGGAAAAATGCTTAAAAGGCCCTTCCTTGTCTGATTTGGGGATTTTCAATGACCCGGATCTGCTGACCTATGCCGGTATTATCTCTTCCCGGCGAAGGATGGCCATTGCCCTTGAAGATAAAATTAAACAGGAAAATGATGGTCTCTTAGAATCTTTTGCCAATTATCACGAGATCTTTGGGCTTCATTTTGAAACCTCCGGAAAGAAAGATAATGAGAAAGTTAAAGGCGTATGGGTTTTCAGGGAGTGGGCCCCCAATGCCAGTGCGATGTTCATTGTGTGCGAAAAAACATCCTGGCAAAAGCATCCGGATTTTCAACTTGAAAAAAGGGAAAACCATGTGTTTGAACGCTATTTTCCCGAAGAGACCTTTGCCCACAAAGATCTTTTCAGACTCAAAATGGTCTGGCCGTCAGGAGAAGGGGATCGAATTCCAACGGCTGCCCTTCGTGTGGTTCAGGATCCTGTCACCCTGATTTTTAATGCCCAGGTCTGGCAGCCAACCGTTTCCCATCAATGGAAAATCCCCGGATTTCTCCCGTCCAAAGAACCGCTTTTGATCTATGAGACCCATGTGGGGATGGCCTTGGAAGCTTGCCGGGTGGGAACCTATGAAGAATTTGAACACCATATTCTGCCCAAGATAGCCGATGCCGGGTACAACACCATTCAACTGATGGCCATCCAGGAACACCCCTACTATGCCTCATTCGGGTACCATGTTTCCAGTTTTTTTGCGCCCTCATCCAGATTCGGTACACCGGATGATTTGAAATCCCTGGTGGATGCCGCCCACAAAATGGGAATCCGGGTATTGATGGATATTATTCACTCCCATGCTGTGAAAAATGAAGTGGAAGGGATTTCATGCTTTGACGGTACCTGTTTCCAGTTTTTCCATGACGGTCCCAGGGGCCACCACCGCCAATGGGATTCCCGGTGTTTTGACTATGGAAATCCCGGGGTCTTAAAGTTTCTCCTGTCCAATTTAAAATTCTGGATCCAGGAATTTCACATGGACGGATTTAGGTTTGATGGCATTACCAGCATGTTGTTTGAGGACCACGGCCTTGGCAGGGCATTTACCAGCTATAAGGATTATTATCAGTCAAATGTGGATTCAGATGCCCTGGGCTACCTATATCTTGCCAACAGCCTGGTCCATGGTCTTGAAAGAAAGGTGATCACCATCGCTGAAGATGTCAGCGGGTATCCGGGCCTTGCCGCCCCCATCTCCCAGGGGGGGACAGGATTTGATTTCCGGTATGCCATGGGCATTGCTGATTTCTGGATACGACTGCTAAAAGAGGTTAGAGACGAGCAATGGCACTTGGGAACCCTCTGGCATGAATTAACCACCAAAAGAAAAGAAGAAAAAACCATCAGTTATGCCGAATCCCATGACCAGGCACTGGTGGGGGATAAAACCCTGATGATGCATCTCATGGGTCATCATATCTATACGGCCATGGAAAAACAAAACGATAGTGTGGAAACCCTCAGGGGGGTGGCCCTGCACAAAATGATCCGCTTGATCACTATTGCCACGGCAGATGCAGGATATCTCAATTTCATGGGAAATGAGTTCGGCCATCCCGAGTGGGTGGATTTTCCCTCGGAGAACAATGATTTTTCCTATGCCCATGCCCGGCGGCAATGGTCCCTCAAATATGATCCCCGCCTGTTTTTTTCCTGCCTATTTGAATTTGACCGGCAGATGCTGGCCCTTGTAAAAGCCCATGATCTGTTCGCATCATCTGAAACTATTCTCCTGCATATCCACGAAGAGGATAAGGTCATTGCCTTTAGACGAAACCAATTGGTCCTTGTGTTTAATTTCCATCCCTCTTCCTCTTTTACTGATTATCAAATGGACATGCCCCCGGGTGAGTACCAGATGATTTTTAATTCCGATGAGACCCGATTTGGCGGGAAACATCGGCTTTTAAAAGATCAGTCCCATTTTACCCTCCATGACCCGGGAAAGTTTGGTCAGAGGAATCTGATCCGGTTGTATCTTCCCTCACGAACCGCCCTGGTGCTGCAATTGAGGGAAAAAGGATAAACGATAGCCAATTCCATTGGACAATTTCTATCCGGGAATGTTTGCCTCCAATTAAATGGGCTGCCATCCCTTCGGACCGCAGGATGCCATATATAGTGGCCTGTCATCTCTTTAAAAATTTCATCAAGATTTGAACTGGTATCATTGATACTCTGAACATCTTATGGTCATTGCGGTTAACGTTAAAATTTACGATACCGAAATCAAATAACCATGAACCACCGATGCGCCATTCGCTGGCATCATCATTGATACGGGCGTTAATCATTCGTGCCTCGTCTAAACCAATAGAACCTGAAAAAGTAAATTGATCATTGTCGCCAGCACCAAGCTTGGTAATGATTTTGGTCGGATCTTCTTGATTCTTTTCATCAGCGATGGTGAAGGTTGTAAAACACATCAGGGAAAATATGTGAATTGAAATTATAGCCGTAGTCTTAATCATCTTATGTGGTTGTCATCCTATGATATTGCAAAATGAAGGCTCCGTCGAAATAGGCCCACGACCTTAAGAACTGAAGTTTCACCATTTTTTCGGAAAATTTAAAGGTTGCACGGAAGTTAAAATTTTAAAAAACATTAGTTGGCATACAAAATGCAGTTCAATTTTTATGCCAACTTTTATTATTATTTCAATTAGTTACACAAATCGAATACTTGTGAAGCATCTCTTTTTGTGGTATAAAATATAGCATATAAACTGCTGAAATTATACCCAAAAGGAGTAAAATCTCATGTTTATTTTACGCGATATCCTAAAGCCCCTTCAGAAGGAATTTTCATCCAGCAAACTTGGCAACCACCGGAGTAGATGGTTCACCTATGCCCTGCTTTCATTCATTATACCTTTTACCAGTTCCATCTCATCGAATATTCTTCGCTGTATGCATATTTTTTTTGGAATCGATATTAATAAACGAAGGTTCTATACTTTCATGGCATCGAATAAGCTGCCCTGGGATAAGCTCTGGGTGAAATTGTGGGATACTATTCCAGACCCTCTAACCGATGGACGATTGCTGGTTGCCCTGGATGATTCTATCAACCCCAAAACCGGCAAGAATATTTTTGGGTGTTCACACATTTTTGACCATGCTGCAAAATCAAATCAGACAAAATATCCTTGGGCGCAAAATGTGGTGCTCCTTGGTTTGCTTAAATCCATAAAAGGCCGTTGGGCATGCCTCCCCCTTTCCCACAGATTTTATCTACCACTAAAAGCCATCACCTCAAAATCCGATAATATGAACATTGCCGGGAAAATCCCCTCCTTTAAAACAAAGCTGGAACAATCAGCAGATATGTTAGTTAAGCTGGCACATCATATTAAAGGGATCAATATTTTGTGTGTCTGTGATAGCTGGTTTGGTAATAACGGGCTGTACAAACCCACCAGAAGACATATTGGCAGTCTATTCAATTTGCTCTCACGGTTACGTTCCAATACCGTTCTATACTCTATAGCACCCAAAAGGAAACCAGGACATCGTGGCAGAACACGAAAGTATGGAAATCGTTTAGGCTCATGCTCTGAGGAGGCAGCTATGTTCAGATCACAAGCCTCAAAACTTAGCGTGTTTCTTTATGGCGATTATCGTGAGGTCATGTTTTATTCTACTGTAGTCATGCTAAAAACACTGAAATGCCCTGTCCGGGTAGTATGGTGTAGAGTGTCTTTCTTAGATCCCTAAAATCCAGTCTAAAATCCCAGATGCGCATACCTAAATGGGATTTTTATAGGTACAGTATTTAAAGACTAAAAATACCCTTGTTTTTTGCAGATAGCAGGAACCGCCCTATGCCTTTTATTTTCCTCCCCCCTTTTGGGGGGATAAGAGGGGGGGATTTTTCAAGATACATAACATAAAAAAAATGATGAAATTGTAAAGTGGGATTTGGTAAAAAAGCATGAGAATTTTTTTTCTTTACAAATCAGTATGTTATAGCCTTTTTGCTACCGCTCTCCGGTACCTAAGAAATCTCACTTAAAAATGTATAAGGTGCCGCATAGAAATTTCCCGAAAAAGGCCAGATTTTGGTAAAAAATCGTGACATTTTTTTGGGATTGGAAAACGACAATCTACAGTATGGGTATATCGAAAGACCCAATGGGTTGCTTTATTCTCAACTGATTTGGATTTGTCAATTAAACAAATCATCGAGTATTACGGTGCCAGGTGGAAAATTGAATCCGGGTTCAAAGAAATCAAGCAGGAGATAGGCAGTAGTAAAAGCCAAACCCGCAATGCTCATGCCGTCATTAATCACATTAATTTCTCAATGATGGCCGCTACTATTGTTTGGATTTATGGTGCGCGTCTTGAAAATATCCCGGAACGTCGACATAAGGTAAGAGGTCGGAACAGTTTTGCCTTCTC
>JAFLJU010000250.1 GCA_022712835.1 Desulfobacteraceae bacterium | reverse complement strand
CTACTTGACAATATCTTGGTGTTTTGGTACCAAGGTATGATTAAATCAAATTTATTGTTAAGGGATTGTCATGAAAATTATGAACAACGCATTTACTCTGTTGCTGGCGGGTCAGCTGGTTTCCCAGGTGGGGGATAAGTTCCACATGATCGCCCTATCTTTCTGGGTACTTGAAACTACAGGCTCTTCAGGAAAAATGGGGCTGGTATTGGCAGCCTCCCTGGTTCCTTCCCTGATTCTGGGTTTTTTTTCCGGTACCTTTGTTGACAGATACCCTAGAAAAACCATTATCGTGGGAACCGATCTGCTCCGGGGATTAATTCTTGGCTGTTTTACCCTTCTGTTTATTGCCGGTAGGATGGATTTTTATCTGATCCTGACCCTCCAGGTGATCCTGTCCGTTAATGCGGCGTTCTTTGATCCGGCAATTTCTTCGGTCATTCCCCAGATTGTGGACAGGGAGCAATTGGTCCGGGCCAATGGGCTTCACCAGTTTGTCAGCGGGTTTTCCCTGGTGGGGGGTGCCATGCTGGGGGGGATGGTTGTGGCTGGTGCTGGCTATGTATGGGTGTTTTTTCTCAATGCCCTCTCTTTTCTTGTGTCTGCTGTGTTTGAATCATTTATTGTGATTCCGCCTGTCCCTCCCTCTACCTCAATCCCTATCCAGGTGGAACCGAAAAATTCTCTGATCTTTGATATGAAACAAGGCTATGGGTATCTGTTTGAAAATCAACACCTCATGGTTCTCTTGTTCATGGTCATGGTGATCCATTTTTTTGTGGGCTCCATTGAGGTGTTCATGCCCGTGATTGCAGGCCGGATTTCCACGGGCCCCAGAACCCTGGGTTTTTTCCAGGCAGCCTTCGGCAGCGGCACCATTGTCATGGCAGTTGTCATTGGTATGGGTGGGGGGGAGGGCTATGGGTTTAACAAAGAGAAGTTTGCCTTGTTTGCCAGTACTTTTTTTATGGGGACCGTGTTCGTGGTCTCTTTTTTTGTCTCTTCTTTGATGCAGGGCAGTTTGATAACCATGACAGGTGGCTTTATCCTCTGTCTTTTTTCCATGGGGTGCGCCCTGATTCTGGCAAGTGTTTCCTTTAAAACCCTGCTCCAGAAAAATATGGACAATCGCTACGCAGGTCGAATCTTTGCCCTGGCAGGCTCTTTGGGAAATGCCGCCATCCCCGGTGCCATGATTCTTTATGGGTTTTTGCTGGACCGATTTGATTTTCCCGGGTTGCTATTGTTTACAGGTCTGCTATTAATGCTGACAAGCCTGATATCATTTATTTTGTACAAGGAGAAAAGAGGATGACCCGAAAAAGTATACCCCCTGGATCTGGTTCCCGCAAAATTGAACGGGTACAGACAGGGGTTCGCATTGAAAAACGTTTGCTGAAAGTTCTCAAAGGGCTTGCTGAATACCATGATATGACCCTGGGGGATTTAATCGAAGGCATTGTGCTTCATTCCTTTGAGGGGAAAGCCCCCTTTGGTGAGGAATCCTTGGAGCGGATTGCCGATTTAAAAAAAGTCTATGGATTGGACCTGACCAGCCAGGACAGCCACACGCTTGTGGAGTCCTGACCAGGGGATGCTGAAAAAAGTGGAGCTGAAAAAGCGGTGGCTTAAAAAAACTGTGGCCGTCAGTGGGAATGGGAGTGGGACGGTTTTGGGTTTTGTTTAAAATTTATTATCCAATTATAAAGGATGAGACCCGTAAGAATCAAGGCTCCTGCCAACTGAACCTGATGGGGAATCAGTTCAGATGCTTGTCCCACCACCACCTGGGCCTGAATTCCTAAAAAACTATATAGCCAGTCCACAAAAAAGCCCATGGCAAGGGAACAGGTGGCAATCATTGAAAGATAAATGACAAGTGCCCGGGTGTTGAAAATATTTTTGACAATGGCGATGGTGGCCGCATTTGTGGCAGGGCCTGCCAGTAAAAAGACCAGGGCTGCCCCGGGATTCAACCCCTTGAGAATAAGAGCTGCTGCAATGGGGGTGGAGGATGTGGCGCACACATACATGGGGATACCGGCTGCCAGCATGGCCAGCATGGACAAAAATTGATGGTCATTGGCCCAGACCGTCAGGTCATCGGGAACTAAGAAGGTAATGGTCCCGGCAATAAAAACCCCAATGATAAAAGGGGTTGCAATATCGGTCAGCAATTCGCCATAGGCATATTTTATTCCCGCTATCAGCCGTTGGGGGAGTGGGGCATTTTCTGGTACACCTGCACCGCAGGTGGCAGAGCAGCCTCAGCCGCCGGTCTCTTTTATGGGGTCAGAGGGAGCCGTAGGAGCTGCAGGGGCAACAGGAACAGCAGGGGCAGGTGTTGGATTGCCCCAATAATTTTGAGCAATCCCCGTGCACACGGCGGTGAAAAATCCTGCCACGGGCCGGACAATGGTCAGAATAGGATCCAGCATGGCATAGGAGATGGCAATGGAGTCCACCCCGGACTCGGGGGTGGCAATCATAAACGCAAGGGCTGCTCCGTCGTTGGCCCCCTGTTTTTTTAACCCGGTTGCCACGGGAACCACCCCGCAGGAGCAAAGGGGAATGGGGATTCCGAAAAGTGCCGCCAGAAAGACCGGTCTGATCTTACCGGTCCCCAGATAGTGTTTGATTTTGTCGGCCTTGAAAAATACATAGAGAATCCCTGCCACTAAAAAGCCGAAGAGCATGTAAATCGCAACATCCAGGTAAAGTAGCCAGGATTCTTTTAAAATTTCATATACTATATTCATGGTGTATCCTTGAGTTTTTAATGTTTAACATGGTCAAGACTATAGTGGATCAGGGAAATTACATGATCGTCATCAAGTGTATAGTAAATACTTTTCCCCTCTCTTCTGTTCTTAACAATTTTTAGGGTTCTAAGAATTCTGAGCTGGTGTGATATGGCCGAATCGGACTGTTGACAGATCACGGCAATGTCACACACGCAATGTTCCCGTTTCAACAGCGCCAGGACAATTTTAAGCCGGGAGGGGTCACTGAGCGCCTTGAATATCTCTGCCATCCCCACAATTTCTTCCTGGTCAGGAATTTCTTTCAGGGTTTTGTTCACGTTAACTTCATTAATACATTTATCCTGGCACACGTTCATATATCACCTCTTTAGTTCATGTATCATCTCTTCAATTGATCAGTTGTTCATATGTTATTGCAAGACATCCCCCTTGTCAAGAAAAAAAATGGGGGATGTCAGAGGTTGGGGAATGCCAGAGGTTGGGTAAGGGCAAAGTGTTTTGTCTTTGGTGCTATTCGGGTCCCAGGTTTTCCAAAACGATGCTGGCATCCAGGACCGCCGTGTAGATGAGATTGGAATGTTTTGTCTCTTTGATAATGCCGTCGGCGCCGATTTCCAGGTAGGAGGGACTGATGGCGCCGCCAATGGCGTAAACCCCTTTCTGGTTTGTTTCAAGGTGATCCGAGAGCATGAGCAGTCGTTCGCCTTCCTTGGCAATCTTGCAGATGGTGCCGGTACAGGTGATCTGTTGAAGATGCAAGGCGTCAAAAATGGCCGACGGTCCGTGGGTACCGATGCAGGCAATAACATTTTTCATGGGGAAGCTCATTCCCTGGTACAGATACAAATCGTTGCCCATGGATGCGCTGGATGCCTGGTGGATATAGAGTCGGTCAATCCCGTCTGCATCCACCTCTCCTATTTTAGGGACTGCCCGCTGGAGAATCTTGATCTGGCCGCCCAGCAGCATCTCTTCTCCAAGATCCCGTGCCGTGTCCTTGTTAATTTCAAATTTTTCCTTGATGTGTGCCCAGTAGACCGAGGTGGGATCCTGGGCTTCTCTTTTTATTCTGGAAAGGGAGGCTACCACATCGGCTGCGGCATTTCCGCCGCCAATGACCAGCACATTGATGCCGATATAATCTTCTGGATTTTCAATGTTCCGGGCAACGGTTTTTGCTTCCCCGTATATGCCCAGATCGTTGGGGATATTGCTGCCAAAGGCCAGAATGATATTTTTTGTCAGATAAGACCCCTTGTCTGTTTTTACCATGTAATCGGGATGGCTTCCTTCAATGGTTTTGAACTCTTCATTGAAGTTGATGTTGAGATCAAGGGAATCCACGACATTTCTTACCTGGTCAATATAGGCTTCCACGGGGACCCGCTCGTCGGGCGGGCATATCTCATCCACGGGAAAGGGTTGGGTATATCGTTTGGGGATAGTGGGATAGACCTTTTTCCCCTTGGGATAGGTATCAATAATTCCCTGCATGGGGTTGTGACCTTTTTCCAGGATGATATAGGTCAGGTTCTTTTGTCTGGCCAGAATTCCGGCTGCCATCCCGCCGGGGCCGGATCCGATAATGACCATATCCAGTTTTGCAGTCATGGGTCCCCTCCTTAAATCGTGGGTACTAATTTTAAATTTAATAAATTCAATTCAAAAAATAATAAGGATTCAACTTATCACAGAGATTACGATATTGTCCATTTAAAAAACTATTTTAAAATCAGGGGATTTATGGCTATTATCGAAGGTAGAATCGAAAGGTAAACTGAATATGAAAGGAAGCTAAATATGGCAGATGATATATTGATACACAATGGCCTATTGTTGACAATGGAAGACGGGTTGCCCGTGATTGAAAACGGGGCGGTGTTGATCCGGGATTCACAAATAGTTGACTGCGGCCCTGAAGATCAGTTGGACCTTGCCCCCCTGGGCATCAATTCGGTTCACCAGGGCAACCGCATTGATGCCCAGGGGGGGATTATCATGCCAGGGCTCGTCAATTGTCACACCCATATACCCATGTCCATGTTTCGGGGGCTTGCCGATGATCTGCCCCTGGAGGTATGGCTGAACGAGCATATTTTCCCTGCCGAAGCCACCCGGCTCAACCCGGATTCGGTTCACCAATGGAGTCTTCATTCCTGCGAAGAATTGTTGCTCGCAGGCACCACCACCTGCTGTGATGGATATTTTTTTGAGGCCCAGGTGGCAAGGGCGATGGTGGATTCGGGCATTCGGGCAGTGGCGGGCCAGGGGGTGATTGATTTTCCTGCCCCGGGGGTGCCGGATCCCACCCAAAATATCCAGGCGGCAAATGTGTTTGTGGAGGAGATTAGAAATCTGTCTTCCCGAATAACGCCGTCTATTTTTTGTCACTCTCCCTATACCTGTTCCGCTGCGACCCTGGTTGCTGCCAAGCAGGCAGCCGAAGATGCCGGTATTCTCTTCCAGATCCATGCGGCGGAGACCCGAAATGAGATTCACATGATCCAGGGACTCAATAATAGATCGGTCATCGCTTACCTTTCGGAGCTGGGCCTTTTAAATGAAAGAACCCTTTTGGTCCATTCGGTGTGGATTGATGACAAAGACATTGAGATCATTCACAAGCACTCGGCCCGGGTGGCCCATTGCCCGGAATCCAATATGAAGCTGGCAGCGGGCATTGCACCGGTTCCCCATATGATTGATGCGGGAATCACCGTGGGACTTGGTACCGATGGATGTGCTTCCAATAATGATCAAGATCTTTTCTCCGAAATGGACATGGCAGCCAAACTTCACAAGGTTATCTGCATGGATCCTTGTGTCATGGATGCCAGAACCTGTTTGAAAATGGCTACCATTGAAGGGGCCAGGGCCATCGGGCTTGGCCTGCAAATCGGGTCCATTGAACGGGGTAAACAGGCGGATATAATTGTCGTGGATGTAAAAAAGCCCCATATGGTGCCCATGTATGACCCTTATTCCAGTCTGGTTTATTCCGCCAAATCATCGGACGTGTCGTGGGTTATGGTGGATGGTATCATCCGGGTTAGAGAGGGAAAACGGGTCTGACAAAAAGAATGCCGCCTGGCTACCAGGGTCAGGGCAGTCAGGCGGCTGGATAATGTTTGCCAAGGAGATGGGGGGTTGCCTTTAGGAAAACAACGTCCTTCATTATCCGTTCTTTGTAACCTTGGTTTATTTTTATCGATAAGGTTAGTATTTGTCAATATTAATTTTATATTATCGAAAAAAATGGACAATACTGACTAATAATAACCATTAATAACTTTGTGTAGAGATGAATTCAGGTACCTCCCGGTATCAGGATCGGATTTTGGGTTGAAACACAGGGGATTGATGTGTATATAAAGCAGACCGAAAAAGATTTGAACCCTTTTAAAGGAGTGTCCCATGTTACAGCCAATTTCCATTAAAGCCACCAGTCTGTCAGATGCCTGGTTTCAAACCCTGTACCAATGTGTGGAAAAAGGCAGGTCCTTCACCATTAACCGGGGGTCCTTTGAAGGCCAGAAGCGACTTGAGTTTGATTATCTAACCATTCACATCACCCATCCGGCGTCCGTTCCCCTGCTGCCCAAGGTGAATCCTGCTCTGGGATTTCCCGACCCCGTAGATGAAAATTATCTGGATGATTATCTGCCCTATCTTATGACCGGTGAAGAAAAACAGGGAGAATCCTATACCTATGGTCAGCGGATCTGCAAGTGTGATCTTGCCTATCTGCCGGAAGATTACAAAAAACTCACCCAAATTCTGATCCAGGAGAAGGAAATCTGGACCGACCGGAATATTTTGATAGAGGAAAACGGCAAATTTTTTGTGAATCAAATGGAATTGATGATCTGGACCTATACCCACAAAGGCCCTCGGAACAACCAGATGATCCTCCAGGTGGGGCAGCCCTCGGACATGATTCTGATTGACCCACCCTGTCTGCGCCACATTGACACCCGTATCCAGGATGGAAAACTTCATTTTTTCCCTTATTTCAGGTCCTGGGATCTGTTTGGGGGATTTCCTGCCAACCTGGCCGCCATTGAGATGATGAAACAATATTGTGCGGCCCAGATCGGGGTTGAAAACGGTGAAATCATTGCCTCCTCCAAGGGACTGCATATCTATGATTATGTGTTTGAGATTGCCGAAGCCATCAGGGGGCGGTCCATGGATGAGTTCCGACAGATGACATGATCCAAAGGATCTGTGACACCGATATTTCCTATGAGATCGCGGGGCAGGGGGTTCCTGTTATCAATCTCCACGGATATGGAATTGACCATTGTTCGATGAAGGCCAGCCTGGAGCCCCTTTTTGCTGGCAGACAGGGGTTCCAGCGCATCTATTTTGATCTGCCCGGAATGGGGCGCTCGGGCACCAATCCCCAGATTTTAAGTTCCGATGACATGCTGGAAGTTTTGATGCAATTCATTGATTATCTGATTCCGGACCAACCCTTTCTTCTCACAGGGCTTTCCTATGGCGGATATCTTGCCCGGGGGGTGCTCCATAAAATGAAGGATCGAGTCCTGGGCCTGCTCCTTATTTGCCCTGTGGTCGGATTCCGGCGCACAACCCGGCAATTGCCGGATTTCAGGCTGTGGGAGCGGGACGAGGCGCTTATATCCCAATTGACCCCAAATGAATTTGCGACCATTGATCAGTTTTTGACCATCCAGACAAAACGGGTATGGGAGCGATTCAACCAAGAGATCAACCCGTCACTTTCTTTGCCTGATATAGGTCTCATGGAGAGAATCCGGGATACGGAATTCTCCTTTGACGTCGATACCCTGGAATCTCCCTTTGACAGCCCCGCCCTGATTCTGCTGGGGCGTTACGACGTTGCTGTGGGGTATAAGGATGCCTGGGAAATCTATGATAACTTTACCGATGCCACCCTGGTGGTCCTGGGCCGGTCCGGCCATTCCCTCCAAATGGAACAATCCTTTCTGTTCGATGTTCATGTCCGGGCCTGGCTGGATCAAATCCCGGTATAACCGGTTGTGAAACTTTATTTCCCGGGCAGAGTTAGGTGACGCAACATTCTATAGTCTCTTGTAGAAAAAAATTGAAAATTAAGGGTTTCCCCGATTGTGTTTTTTTTATTTTTCCGATATGACAGTATTATCTTTTCCTCAAATCGCACTCTATGTAATGGAAAAGAGGGATGTACTTAAACATTTTAGAGTTATATTTACTTCGGCTATTGTAATGAAGTATTTTATAGCGATTTTTGTGGGGAACATTGCCAGAGTCAAATCAAAGAGTAAAGCCGTGGACCTTTATGCTTTATATGGGTGGGTTTAATGACCTTGATAAATATGCACTGGAAGATCTACAGGAATTAGAATCCATTGGATCCTCTTCTGGTGTCAATATTGTCGCTCAATTAGATTACGCCAAAGAAAAAGGCCGTGCAAACCGTTACTATATAACCCAAAATTCAAACCCTGAAAATGGTTTTAATTCGCCGGTTGCTGGTGAAACACAATCTGATCCCAACATGGGAGACCCCGATGAACTGTTGAATTTTATCTCGTTTTGTGCCCGGGAATATCCGGCCGAAAGGTATGTCCTGGTCTTCTGGGGTCATGGATTGGGAGTATTTGACGATGAAAAGTCCGATACGGGCAGGTCGCATACTGTTACCTATATTGATAGTCCGGTTCCTTATGATCTATCCAACTTTATCAAAAAAAAACCTGAAAAAGCTATATTCCATGGTTCCAAGTTTGTGGTTTTGGATCCGGAACTTGGTGATTCCTTAACTGACAGAGAGATTGGTGAAGCCTCCGATGATATCATAGGAGTCCTTGGGAAAAAAGTGGAGATTACCCTGTTCGACGCTTGTTATATGGCAACCACCGAGATCACAAGGCAAGCGAGGTTATTCGCAAATTACATGGTCGCATCCGAGTATGTGGTTCCTTACAGGGGGATGCCTTACGGCGTTGCGGGCATTATTGAATTACTGAACAAATCCTTGAGCGCGGACGGTGCTGAAATTGCCCGGGGAATGACAGAGTTGTTTATGAACTTTTATCAGGCTGAAATGTCAGATGATAAAACGCGTGCGACCACCAGTTCCATTGATTTGGAAAAAACAAAAAAGCTTCATATTGCACTATCAAAAGCCTCAGAGTCGTTTTTAGAGTACATGAAAGCCTCTCCGTTTTGTGCTGTTGCGGAATTTCAAAGAGCAAGGGAGGAATCACAGCCCAAATTTGGTGTCAGTTCCAAGAGAGATCCTGGGGATGATGTTGTTGATCTGTTTGCATTTATGAAGAGTATTGCCAAAACGGTAAGGAATGATAAATGCATCGAATCTGCTGAAAAAGTTTACACGTTAAAAGACAGCGTGATTCTCTCGGAGGGGCATGGTGGGAAAAATTTTACAGGTTCTGATTTTATCCATGGATTAACTTTGTACTTTCCTGCTTTCAGCGGTGATATTGACAACCCTATCCTGGATCACAAATGTAAATTTCCCTTTCAGTATGAAGTCAATAATCCCGATTGGTACCGGTTTGTCCGGCAATTTCAATTTCCCGTCCCCACAGTTCAATTTGATTTCTCCAATGCTTCCCCTTTTTTTGACGGTGGAAAATTCGCAGTATCAAACACTCAATTTGAGCTTATTGTAAACGGGTTGGAATCAAGCGTTGCCGGAGTTTCAATTACAAATATTGGAATCTATGTAAAATCAAGATTAAGCGATTGTTTCATAGATATTAAGTTCGGAATTACCCATGATGGTGAATTTGAAAAAATCGCAGAATATCAAGCTTGCAAAAGCGGCCGGATTGAAAAAATAGAGTTGGATATAGTTCCCCGAAAGGGAATGTCATTTGTTGCAAAAGTAAAATACAGGGATGAAGAGTTTGAAGTGTTCAATGTTCCCATCAGGGTTGTTTTTAAGAATAATAACATATTACTTATCCACAAAGAAAGGCTTGAAGGTGATTACTGGGGCATGGACAAAATGCCTTTGGGATATTTAAAAATGTTACCCTGTGAATGGATAAAATTATACTCGGGAAAAATGGTCGTCAGATCTCTTCCAAAGCTGAAACCGGAATATAAATTGTCTGATCCTGAGCTGAAAACTTATCTTCGCATGCTGGAAAAAAAATCCCATCTGGTTTTTGTTGGAAGAGATTTTCTGTACGACCTGGAAAAGTCTCCTTTACCCTCTGCAAAAAAAATTTTGAAGAGGTGTGATGGAATTTCATGGGAAGAACCAAAATTCGAAAATATGGATCATGTTAATTTACAATGCTCGGCAAACAGTAAAATAAAATTTGATTTACCAGTACTTGAGCTTAAGACGGATCAGCTTGACTATTGTGATATTTTTAATTTCCCTGAAGAGGGATTTGTCCCCTTATTGGAATTTTCCGAAGTAGGGATATGTGCAGTTCTTCAACCCATCGGAGATGGTTCCGTCGTTTGGATAGGGCTTAATCTTAAGACCTTTCCGCAGAATTGGATCACGCAGTTCTTTAACTCACTTTTAACTTATTTTCAAACAAATTAGGAGATTATTATGCCGGAAGAGACTAAAGTTTACAAGCTGAGGATTAAAATTCCCAAGAACATGAAAGTGGAAATGATCGTGGAAACCACTGATGAGGAAGCTGATACCGATGAGCAGGGCAGAATTAAATGGGGAGACAGCCATTTGACCTGTTGTATCGACGGTTCGGTGGTTTCGCCTGTCAGTACTGTATCCTGCGAGGGAAACCCTCATGATGGTGGAGCCAGGTAGCATTGAATGGGGCGGCAGCAATTTAAATTGTTGAAACGATGATTCGGGTAGTTTTATCTGTTATTGCTGTCAGCCTCCGTCATTTGAGTTTATTCATCAAAAAATAATATCACGATTTATGTGATGTGTTGAAAGAAATACGCTTATGAAATTGAGTTTATATACCCATTTTTTTTTTCTTAATGGTATTTACGTCATAATGAACAGCCTTACCCAGGCGTTATCTTTTATTAATAAAGAATCGTATGATTTATTAAAGGATATGAGGGCGGGCAGGCAGGTTGCAGATGAGGATAATAATCCCATAGTGAATAAGCTTTGGGAGAGCGGTTATATGGTGCCGGATAGCTCTGATGAATCGGCATTTACAGTTTTAGAAATGGGGAAAATTCGATCCGCCTGCTCAAGGCAGTTGCAGCAGGAGATTTGTATAATTCCAAATTTTACATGCAGCTTAAACTGCTCTTATTGTTTCCAGCATGAGGGTCGTCATGGTATGGAAGACAAATCGCTCAGTAATAATTTAGCTACCCAAAAAGTAATGACTCCTGAAATGGTTGATCGGCTGTTTGATACTTTAGACCTTTTTCCAGGTAATAAAAATGAAAGGATGGTTACGATTTTTGGTGGGGAACCTTTGCTTCCCATGCCTCAGAATCAATTAATAAATAATTATATATGCGAAAAAACAAGAGAAAAAAACTGGGACTTGAGAATATACACCAATGGAATAGGACTGCTTAATTACGAAAAATTGTTTGAAAAATACCAGCCGTCCGTGCAAGTTACATTTCATGATATGTTTGACAAAACATCAGATTTTTCTGAACATCCTTTTTTTAAAAAATGGGTAAAGGGATGCCTGATGGCAGTGGATAAAGGCAGCAGGGTTTCTGTCCGTTTAAACATCTCCCATGAAAATGCTCATGAACTGCCGAATATCTGTAAGGTATTTAAAGAGATGGGACTGTTTTCACACAGTAAATTAGGTGTCTACCTGACTCCCATCGAAAATAAAAAGTTTTGTGATAGCTCTTTTAATGAGGGGCAGATGACTTTGTTTACAAGGTTGATGGACATGAGGGCATCTGAACCCGATATGATGTATGTGGATTTGATCGGATGGAAAATAGTGGATTATTTCAGGGTAATGGCAAAGGAAAAAGATATCCCGGTTCCAAAATTTGTTAGATGTCCCGCCATGGAAAAATTATTGTGCTTTGATGTAAATGGATACATTTATTCATGCTATGAACTAGCCGGATATACAGATTTTGCGTTGGGTACGTTTTATCCGGAAAGAAGAATTGACTATTCGATATATGAAATGTGGCAAAACCGAACCGTAAAACATGAAAAAAGTTTTTCCTGTTCTTCCTGTCCCACTTCATTAATCTGTGGTGGTGGGTGTGCTGCTGAATCTTTGCGCCGGGAGAATGATATTTATGCACCGACCTGTGAAGCGTCCCGGGAGGATTTCGATTATATGGTTGCCAATCACCCGGATATTATAGAAAAATCTATTCAGCGGAAAAACTTTCTGGCAACTGATAATACCTGTAATGAAAATTTAAGCTCAACAGGAGAAGTTTCATGACAGATGGCTTCAAAGTGGAAGATCTTAGTCCTCATTCATTTGGGCTATTGTTGACCCGGCAATGTCCCGCCAGGTGCGATCATTGTGTAATGAATTCTTCCATGAAAACGAAAGAAACTATTGATCTGACCACGGCGGAAAACTATATAGAGGCGGCTTCGATATGTTTCAGGAATTCCAGGGCATACAAAGAGAGCCGAAGTGTACCCACAATCGCTTTTTCGGGTGGGGATCCTTATGTCAATCCTGTGATGTTCAAGCATCTTATTGAACACGCTAAAGAGTGTGGAATGCGTTCTGAAGGCGCAAGCAGCGGGTTTTGGGGGAAAAATATCGATCGTGCCAGGGATTATCTCAGGGAGTTACAGGCGGCGGGATTGGAGCACGTGGGATTATCCTGGGACGATGCCCATGCTCCGCATATCGAAGGTAAATCCATTTTAAATATTCTGGAAGTTGCCGCTGAGTTAAGTGTCAAGGTAACCCTGAATGTATTGCAGTATAAAAATGCAGTGATAAATACTGATAATTTCTGGGAAAAAGCCGGAGCTTCAGCTAAGAAAAAACATAAACTGATGACAGACGGGAATATTCATGTTCGAAATAATTATTACTGCGATGTGGGTCGAGGCAAGGAAAATGATTACCTGCAGGTTGTTGGGAGAATGCCTTACTCTATGACGGATCGATGTGATTTTGCGATAACATCACCGGTTATGGACTGGAATGGTGACTTTTTTTGCTGCTGCGGTTTTTCCAACTATGACTTCGACGGCTCTTTAGAAAGTTCTCCACTTAAGTACGCAAATTTCGTGGGTAAGAGTGTACCGGAAATAGTTGAATGCTATGAAGAGTTGAAGCATGATATACTATTCCTGATTATGTGCCTGAAAGGCCCAGGTGCGTTACTCGGTGAAGTGGTAAAGGACAACCCTGATCTTAAACCGAAAGAGATGGTGTGCGGCTCCTGTGATATTTGCAATACATTGTTCAACCGGAAAGATATTCTGGAATGTCTGCCGGGTACATTGGAAAGACTGCATAAAGAAATATTGGAGAAACAGGCTGTTACCTGGTAATTGCGGGTTTGATGATTGTTCAGCTATTGTTGTCATTGACGCACCTGCTCTGTGTAATTTATTTTACAAGACCCGAAGTCAGGGTTCTGTTTGTGCCGCAATAGGAAAAACAAACCCTGAGACCTTTGATTCACTCGGAATAGAAAATATTCGATTATTACAAAACTGAAAGCAAGCCCAGCACGGTAAAGGTGAAACACAGCCCAACTATCTTCATTGTGCTTGAGGACCTGGGCAAACAACTTCTGAATTATTTTGTCAATCTTGCCAAGGATAAAAATCCCTCTTCTGAGAGATAAATGTTTTTTAAGGAGATTTTTGCGATGAAGAAAAAAATCATCATACTTATTCAATCTCAATTAAATTCAATGGGGATAGATGCGGGGTCTGTGGATGGAATTTTAGGGCCCCGGACGATGGGTGCTTTAAATCAAATTGAGGGAATTACTCCCCAATGGTCAGATGTTAGGAAAGCCATTTCCTTTATTCAACTGATTGCCCAAAAAAAAGGAATTGAGGCCGGGAAAATAGATGGGTATTGGGGACCCCAAACAGATTTTGCCTTTGACAGTCTGGAACAGATTGTTATGGAGAAAAAAGAGCCGGTTATCTGGCGGCCGGAAGAAGGGAAAATCCAAAATCCCAATGATTGGCCGTCCCAACGGCCGGAAGAGAATCTGGATAAATTCTATGGTCTGGTGGGGGAAAGGGTGGTTAAGTCTGGGAAGAGCGAGGAATTTCGACTGGATGCATGTCCAGGCAGCAACGCTTTGATAAGCCGGGGGGCCAGTTTCCTAAAGGAGGTTTTTTGAAAATATTTAAATATCGAAGACATTGCTATCTGCCATTAATCGTCGTATCCCTATTCTCGGCTTTCATTGTGTTTGCCCAGGAGCCTGTTTTACAAAAGGCAAAAAAATATACCGGGACTGACGCCATCATTGGATGGATGATGAGTGAAAAACTGGATGGGATAAGGGGGTACTGGAACGGACACCAATTGCTGACCCGGAGGGGGATCGCTTTGAATCCTCCTTCCTGGTTTATTAAAAACTTTCCTCCCTTTGAACTTGATGGGGAACTCTGGAGCAAAAGAGGGGATTTTGAATTTGTCCAATCAACCGTTCTTGATAAAATGCCGGGAGCGGGCTGGGAAAAAATCAGTTATAATATTTTTGAAGTCCCCAATGAAAAGGGAGACTTCCTTTTCCGAATCAACACGGCAAAACAATGGTTTGAAAGACACAAGAATATCTATATACGGTTTATCCCCCAGGTAATGATACAAGACACATCAGATCTGGACCAATTCCTTAATAAGATAGTATCAATGGGGGGAGAGGGGGTGATCGTAAAAGACCCCAAAATGCCTTACTTCACCGGGCGAAGTAGTCACCTCCTGAAAGTAAAGAAGTTTGCGGACATGGAAGGGGTTGTCATCGGGTTCAAGAAGGGAAAAGGAAAATATAAAGGGATGATGGGGTCTCTTGCCCTGGAGCTTGAAAATGGAGTGGTTTTTAATTTGGGAACAGGTTTTACAGATCAAATCAGAAAAAAACCGCCGCCTATGGGGACAAGTGTCACTTTCAAATACAATGGGTTCACCAAAAACGGAATACCCAAATTTGCTTCGTTTCTACGGGTGAGACAGGAGTGACCCCTTATTTTTCAAGATGCTTTTCTATCCATTGTTGGATATCATTTAATACTTGATCCTGTTCTGGTTCATTGAAAATTTCATGGTAAAGTCCGTCATAAAATTTTATGGTTTTATCCTCTGAGCTAACCAAATCATAGAGATCCTGGGCACCACTGGGATCAACGATTTTATCTTCACTTCCCTGGGCGATCATAATGGGCAGCTTGATTTTTCCGGCTTGTTTTGTGACATGGTGAATTGTTTTAATAAATTCCGTGGCCAGACGGGCCGTGATTTTTCCGGTATACACCAAAGGGTCCTTGATATAGGCATCCACCACCGCCGGATCACGACTTATCCCGTCATAATTCAACGGCGCGACCCCTGCCTTGGGCATGAGGACGGAAAGGATCTTGCCTGCAAAAATAGTGAGTTGGGAGATATGATCCGGCAGTTTAACTCCCGGCGCGGAAAGAACAGCGCCGGATAGTTCACTCTGATGCTCCAGCAGGTAAGCCGTGCCAATCAGGCCCCCCATGCTGTGTCCGATCAGAAAGATGGGGGGGGCAGGCTGCCACTTCCGGATAGAATCAAAATATGTTTTGAGGGTTTTTGTGAAATCTTCAAATCGTTCCACATAGACCCTTTTTCCCTCTGATTTGCCGTGCCCGAAGTGATCAATTGCGTAAACCGCATAGCCGTTCGGAACAAAATGATTGACAAGATTCATGTATCGTCCGCTATGCTCTGCCAATCCATGGGCTATTAGAAGTACTGCCTTTGGTTCCTCATTGGGCAACCAATATTGATAGTAAATATCGGTTTCCCGATTGCTTTTTAAATACCCTTCCTGGTGTTTCATCCATATCCCCTTTGCGCATTTAGTGCTAGCATTTGCCGGGCAGAGCTCAGTATGTCCCCAAGCTTTCCTAGGATCGTTTATGGAAATATGGAATTACCGAATCACGACCTCTGCCCGCCGGTTCCTTGGCTCGGACACCTCGTCCGCCGTTGGAATCAGGGGATTGCCTTCCCCGTGGGATTCGGTAAGAATTCGGTCGGGATTCACACCCGCTTTGATAAGAATTTTCTGCATTTGAAGCGCTCGGACCTCGGCCAGCCCCTTGTTAACTTGGGCCGATCCCATCCGATCCGTATGGCCGGAAACGCTGATTTCCACCATGACCCTGTTCCGGATGCTTTTAAGGATTTCCGGAATCTTGGCTCTGGATTCCGGCGTGAGCACGGCAGTGCCGAATTCAAAATAAAGAACGTGTTTCACCGGCGGCAGGGGCTGAATGTCAATTGCGGTTTTAAAAATCTTCTTAACGGTTTTTTCATCCAGAATCCCGGTTTTTTCAGGATTACCATCTCCGCTGACTTCTGCACTGTCGTAGGCCGTGTCCAGAAGTGCGGTTTCTCCCCCGGATTTAACCATCACCTTTCCCACCCGACCGTCAGGCTCGGGCAGCAGCACCACCTGGGTTTTGGTGCCGCAGCCGACAATGGAACCAATACAGGCAAGACAAATCAGTATCACTGGCAATTGTAGGTATCTTTTTATTTTCATTATTTATCCACCTTTATGGCCAGATGCGTTCCCCGTATACCGATAATGGCGGATGGGGTTCTGATTTCCACAGATTCAGGGTTGAGGTGGCCAATGATTCCGGTGAGATAGGTCATGGTCCCCTTGAGCATGTCAGCGATAAACCCGACCCGGCTCACGGCCGGATCAAATTCATACTCCGTGAGTGCAATGCGGGTTTCTTCGCCCAGTGATAATACGGAATTGTCTTTGAAAATAATCCCCATGGCGCCGTCTTCAAGGGTTACAAGGACATCGCTTTCCAGAAGCATTGTTCCGGGGCTAACGGGAATTATCTGTTTGCCCCGTTCAATATGAACTTTGCCTTTGGCCGTTTTTACCATTCCTATTTCCTGGGCCGCCATAACCGGGCCGCCTAAGATAGAAACGATACCAAAGATTAAGGCAGCAACCACTATCCCCATACCTCGTTTTCTTACCACTGCACCACCTCCATTGTTCAACTCAGGGCGAAAAAAATTATATTGCCAGTAACCAGATGTAACGCGCCTATTATTAACAGCCATTCCATATTTGTCAACCGTCTTAAGGCCCGCCCTGTTCTTTTCACCTGAAGGAAGGTGTTGAAACCCAGGCAGGCATGGAAAATGCCTTTGTTTTTAACTTTGTTTTTAGCTTTGTTTGGGAGAACTCAATCGTTTTCGAGTAAAAACAAATGACTGTACCCTCATCATTTTGAAGATCAACAGCGCACTTCTTTTTCAGGTCTTTTGATTTTTCAGTTGTTATTTAAAAGACACCTGGCATCAGGAGATGGCAAGATCAGGTGTCTTTTGTATTTTATAACCGGTTTATGGGCCGGGTCATCCTGCTAATTGTACTCCGCCCTTATATCTTTTTTGCTGATTTTCCCCACAGAAGTCTTGGGGATTTCGGCGTTTAGAATGATTCTTGAAGGGACCCCGTATTTTGGAATCTGGCCCTTTTCCACAAAGGTCATGCAAAAATCCTGAATATCGGTTTCCGATATTTTATCCCGGAACTCCTCCTTGATTACTACCATGGCCAGGGGGCGTTCCCCCCATTTTTCGTCATTAATGCCCACCACGGCCACCTCGTTCACTGCCGGATGCTGACTGATGATATCTTCCAGCTCCAGAGAGGAGATCCATTCCCCGCCGGTTTTGATAACATCCTTGAGCCGGTCCGTGATCCTTAAATAGCCTTCATCATCAATAACCCCGATGTCACCGGTGTGGAGCCAGCCGTTTTCCCAGAGTTCTTCGCTTTGTTCTTCGGATTTGACATACCCCTGGGTGAGCCAGGGGGCCCGGGCCACAACTTCTCCTGCAGTCTCACCGTCATGGGCAAGGGGATTGCCCTTTACATCCACAATTTTCAGCTGGACATTTGGTACGGGAAGTCCTGTTTTACAGCGGATTTCCACCTGGTCATCCTCCCCCCACTCCAGCATATGGGGCTTTATATTGGCCAGGGTGAGCAAAGGACATGTTTCAGACATGCCGTATCCGGTATAAAGATTGATGCCGTATCCAAGGGCTTCCTTGCAAAGGCCTTTGGAAAGGGCGGATCCGCCGATGATCACCTTCCAGCCCTTCAGATCCAGATGTTTGATACCAGGACTTGTTACCAGCATGTTCATGATGGTGGGCACACAATGGGAATAGGTTACTTTTTCCCTTACAATTAGCTTGAGCAGCATTTCAGGCTCGTACCTGCCCGGATAGACCTGCTTGGCCCCCAAAAGGGTCATGAGATAGGGCATGCCCCAGGCATGGACATGGAATATGGGGGTGATGGGCATGTAGACATCCGCCGAGGAAATATTGGCCTGGGAGGCATAGGCGCAAAGGCCGGCCATGGCCCCATAGGTGTGGAGTACAATCTGGCGGTGGCTGAAAAACACCCCCTTGGGCAGACCGGTGGTACCAGTGGTATAAAAGGTGGTGGCCATGGTGTTTTCATCAAAATCAGGAAAATCGTATTCAGGTTTGGTATCGGAAATCAAGGCTTCGTATTCACCGCAAAAGGAAAGATTGGAGGTTGGGATTTCACCTGTATCCGACAAGAGAATCACCTGTTTCACCGTTTCAAACCGGCTCTGCACCGATTCCAGCAGGGGTACAAAACCTTCGTTGACCAGAATCACATCATCTTCGGCATGGTTGATGGTATAGATGAGCTGGTCAGCGGTCAGCCGGATATTGACGGTGTGGAGCACCGCCCCCATCATGGGGATGGCAAAAAAGCATTCCAGATACCGATGGGAATCCCAGTCCATTACCGCCACGGTATCCCCGGGCTTTACGCCTTGTTTTTCCAACATGGCTGCCAGTTGCTTTACCCTATTGCCAAAGGTTTTATAGTTGTAGCGAAGACTGTCTCTATAGACAATTTCCTGGTCGGGGGAGTAAATCAAGGGGGTGTCCAAAAGCTGCTTGATGAGCAGGGGGTAATTGTAAGCACTGGGGGTCGGTGTGATGAGTTTGGTTGTCATTATCGCTCCTTTATTTCCATTGATTATCTATTGTTTTCCATGCTCTTATTTATATTTCTTTCAGGTTTTAAATTTCTTTTGGTTTTATATTTCTTTTGGTTGGGGTTTCATGAACCTCCCGGGAATTTTCTTGGCCAGAAGCAGGATGTACAGGCCGATGCCTACTCCCAGGCCCCAGGCAGGGCCAAATTTTGCAATGACCATGCCCACGAAAAAGGCATACCCCTGGGCTGCAGGGGTTTTAACCATGGAAATGGCCACATAGGCGCAGGCAAAACCTGTGAGAATCAGGGTGATGGACAAAGCCACGGCCAGCAGCGGTTTCATGAAGGTAACCACCGGAACCATGAAGATCAGGATAAAGGCGGGCCAATACCAGTTGAATGTGCCGGAAAATATGGAATCCATGTTTTTCCGGCCGGATTTATACCGCTCGGTTAAAAATACGTGGACACCGGTCCAGATGGGACCG
>JAFLJU010000344.1 GCA_022712835.1 Desulfobacteraceae bacterium | reverse complement strand
TGGCGCATCTTCCGAGGGGGTATCAGAAGTCTGATCAGGTACCCACTCATGAGCACATTCAGGGCATATCCACAGGAGTCCATCGAGATAGGCATAGGGTGAATTACATTTGGGACACATATTTTCTTCAACTGACATAGCAAAATTCCTGGTTGATTGTATAAACTGGTTTAAAATATTTTTTTCATGCAGTGAATCACTTATCACGGTGAAAGACAAATGAAAACTTCATCAGAAAAAAGGGATAGAATTATTTTTGAAATTTCCCAACGAATACAAATGAAGCGGATGATATCGCTTATTAGGGGTTAACAAAGGACGTCGGGCGCGTGATGGACAATCGCCAGATTATATGTTACCGCTGTAAGGATGATAGCCCTAACCCCAGGTTCCTCGGGCCTGTTAACAAGCCGTTGCACTCAGGCAAGCTTGTGAACTTAACATTAAAAATATGATTTAAAAACACTTACTTTATAGCTCAATATTATCTATTTTATGAGTTCTAAATAGATGATATATAACTCAAGGCCTTGATCATGAATTCAAAAAGATGGAACTGGCAGCAAGACGACTGGCCCAATTTCAGCTATGACAAAAAAAAATAGCGTCCCTTGAACGAGAGTATATTCAAGAGGCTGGTATTGCTTTTGGAATGATGAAATCACTGCCAGAGTCAGACCATGACTACACCAGGTGAGCGCGGTATAGGGATTCATTTGGCTTTCTTTAACAGGTTTGGGACGATTGCGTTTTTAATTCCAACAATTAAAATACACCGGGCGAGCCACAGGTTCAGCGGATATTTCTCTGATCTTGATGGTTATTACTGGGAAGTGGCTTGGGGGCCAATGTTTGAGTTTATAGAGAATGGTGATATGAAATTCAAAGAAAGCGTATAACAAGCCAAATTCAGCCGACGCAAAAAGTGTGCGGCTGATTTACAACGAGCCCCGCAGTCAATAAAATCAAAGAATACTTTAAAGGCTTTTCCTTTGAAAAAACCAGGTTGACAGATATATAGAAATATAAGAGTGTGGTCGAATTGAAAAACAACTCTGGAGATAAAAAATGGCCTTCAATATAATGCTCGTTGTACTATTGGCAGCACTACTACATGCCACCTGGAATTTTTTGGTTAAACGGACAGATGACACGCACATGAGCATGACCGCAGTTGTGGTTGGCCATCTGCCCTTTGCTGCTGTCGGACTATTATACTCCTCCTTGCCAAAAATAGATTCAATTCCTTATATAATTGCAGGAGCCATGTTGCATACCGGTTATCAATTATTTCTCCTATATTCCTATCGCATTGGTGATTTAAGCCAGGTATACCCTTTAGCACGTGGTGTTGCCCCTCTACTTGTGGCTGGAATTTCTGTTCTGTTGCTTGGGATTCATCTTTCCCAGTTTGAACTGGCGGCGATTATCATGATTGGAACAGGCATAATGAGCTTAACGTTGGTGCGTCGCAGCGACGGCATGCGGAATGGACGAGCCGCATCATTCGCAGTGATTACCGGCGGATTTATTGCCGCTTATTCGTTAGTAGACGGTTTAGGCGCACGAGAAGCGGGCTCTGCACTTGGGTTTTATAGCTGCTTGTCAATTCTTAATGGAATAATTTTTGCGGGAATTATGAGGGTCATTCGACCGGGTCTTATAAAAAAAGTTGTTAATCAAAATTATCGCCTGGCACTTTGTGGAGGTGCTGCATCGTTTACCGCCTATGCATTAGTCATCTGGGCGTTTACATTAGCTCCAATCGCATTGGTTACCGCGTTAAGAGAAATAAGTATCATATTTGCTTTGCTATTTGGTGTTTTCGGGCTCAAGGAACGCCTTGATTTAATAAAAATATGTGCCACGATATTTACATTGCTTGGGGTAGGAATGCTGAAATTTAATCGATAACACGTTCTGAATAAAACAATATTTCAAATAGGTTAACGTTTTTGGCCTTAGAAACAGCACTTTAAGAATTTAATATGGATTTAACAATCAACATGCACCTGGTTCCACCGGTGATGTTCGGGTTGAGGATATGGGTTGCCAGATTCTTGGGAAATTCAAACATGTCCTTATTACAAAACTTAATTTTCTTAAAAGTACCAAATTAATTTGAAACCTGATATTCTGACTAATAATATGAAAAATAAAAGACTAATATGATGGATACAACTCAAAAGGTTGCTGATGTTCTGGCCAGCAAAGAGCAACTAAAACACATATTGGATGCAAGTCCAATAGGGGTTTCTATTTCAAGATATTATGATGGTAAAATTGTTTATGTCAATTCCACCCTGGCTCAAATGTGGGGTAAACCTGCCAAAGATATGCTGGGAAGCGATAGTGTCAATTACTACCATGATCAGGATGATATTCGTTGGGTCATTCAGGAGTTAAGTCAACATCGTCCAGTAAAAAACTATGACATGCTGATGAACCGGGCGGATGGTTCATTCTTTTGGACTCAAATCAATATGATTGCCATCTGGATCGAAGATATAAGATTTATTCTGTCCTGGTTCAATGATGTCAGTGAAATTCGTCGAGTTCAGGAACAACTTAAACAGATGGCTACTCAAGATTTCCTTACCGGACTTGCCAACCGGATGCGTTTTAACGAATTTATGACGGAAGTGATGGCAAGATGCTGGCGGTCAAATAAAATTGGCAGTCTGTTCTATTTGGACTTGGACGGCTTTAAGGATGCTAATGATAAATATGGACATCACATGGGAGATTTTGTGCTTCAGCAAGTTGCCCATCGTATGACTTCCACATTACGGGAAACAGATTTTGTAGCCAGACTTGGTGGTGATGAGTTTGCTGTAGTAATTGAACCACTGACAGATTCTATACAATCTGAAAAGATTGCTCAAAAAATATTGGATATTATCCAGCAACCCTATGAAAACCAAGGCAAGTCAATAATAATAGGTGTAAGCATAGGCATTGCTCAATTTGGTCCTGAATCAAGAGATGCAGATGAAATTCTTCATAATGCAGACAGCGCCATGTACCAGGCTAAAGGCAGTGGAAAAGGCCGGATCAATATTTATAATGCTCAGAATAAAACCCTTAATAACTGAATTGATTAAAAAACATCCACTCCAATAGTCAACAGCCGGAACCTGAGACATCCTTCAAGACATTTGTGAGTAGCTATTCCCCATATTCGACAACTCTTTTCTGAATGCAATTGGTCAATTGGGGCCGGACCAAGTGAACCCATATAACCCACTGTTAATATGGATAAAAATTTCGAAAAGCATGAAAAATCGCTCTTAGCGGGTCCATTTTGATACCAAAATAGGCCTTCTAAGAGATCATTTCAAGTATCTTTTTTTAAAACAACAAAAATGCTGACGTGCGATAAACCTCATATTTTCATGTTCACGGCGCAGGTCAGCACCGCGATTATTTTTTTTCAGAGAATACTCATGCAGTACGGAACAATCTCAGGTTGAAACGATTCTACAATGAAAGACTGAAAGGATTACTATGAAAACAACATTCCGTAATTTGAGCATGATTGTAATGATGACAGGGCTCGTGTTTATCACGTTGACAACGGATGCTAAAGGGGCGGAAAAGGCCAAGATCGTCCTTGCCACTGGGAATTGGGAACCCTACTACGGAGAGACATTACCCAATGGTGGGATTGTGACTGAGATTGTCAGAAGAGCATTCCGGCGAGTGGGTTATGAACTTGAGGTCAAATGGCGGCCATGGGCACGGGCAATGGAAGTGACTAAGCAAGGTAAATATAGACTCGGGCAAAAAGAATTATCAGAAAATGAAAAAATAACAACAGCATATACGCGGACGGCTATAGCGCCTTCGAGAGCGCTTTGCCCAAAGCTCCGAAAAAAGGGCCATCTTTAATCAATCATCATCTACGCCGCTGACGATGCAGGCGTTATATGATATATTCATTGAAACGACACAGAGGAGATAGATCATGATATCAACAAAGCCTTATCCTAAAGTACCGATTTTACGCGAGATGGCACCGTTTACTGTAGACGGTATGGCCATTCCCTATCCTGAATTTGTCCCCCGGCTCTATAACCTGTGCATCCGGCTTGGATTCAGGAAGGGGCTTATCATGCCCTCCAGAGCATTCTGCTCTGATGAAAACCAGGGACTCCCCATCATTTTGCTGACAAAACATTTTGGGACTTTCCCGTTCAATCACGGCCGTGTCGGTGGTATCATGGCCATTGACAGACATGCACCTCATGCCAGCCACGGAGAAGACTCGGTGATTGTCCAGACAAGTCATGTGGGGTATGATCCTGTTACCGGAATTTACGGAACCTTCCAAAGGTCTCGATTGATTGACAAAAGTACCTCTGTTTCCTGCGGAAAACTCTCTCACGTGATTACACCCTATCTTGAGCAATATCAGTTTGCCAAGGATCGGATTTTTCTTACGATAACCGATACCGGAGTTTTTACGATTACAGCAAAAAATTCCTTTATCGACTTTTTTACTCACCCGGTAAAGAACGGTCTGGTCTTAAGGCTTGAGAATATTGCAAAATTTAGTGAAGACGGGTGTATCCATCCTCTTGAGGCTTCCAGTACCATGCAGTCCTTTGAAGTGACCGAAGGATTCAGAAAACAAATGGATTTTAAGGGCTATGAATGGAAATCAGGGAATGGTGAATGTATTGGGGATCATCTGACCGAGGACCTGTTCTTTTTCCGTGAAAATTTTCATGAAACCGATGAAAGTATTTTTCTTGAACGAAACATCATAGATTTCATGCCCCGAATCGTCACCTCCCGGAATCCACTGCTCAGGGCTGCAAAGGTCAACATCCAGAATGAGTTTGCAAGAGCTGTCGAATCCATCCGCCGGGGAAAGGAATACGCAGGGAAGAATCTTCTATACATTTCAGGACTCAATATTGATATATCCGAGTATAAAAATTATCCGGCAACCACCTATTTTGTACCCTGGGCAGCACATATACAGATACGGGATAACTCAAGTGCTGATTTCCGGTATCCCCTGGAGCAGAAGGCATTGTTCGCTCTGCTCATGGAACAAAGCATAAAGAACCCGGATGAAACCAATCTGAAGGAAGAAATAAAACGCATGTTTGCATCACCAAAGTTTGATATACTGTCACCCAAATAGACTTTTGTTTATTACCACTATTATGGCGGCCTGCGATGTGATCCTCCTCCAAAAAGCTGGAGGCTGAGTTAAGCTATTTTTGAGAAAGGCTAAACAAGAAAAATGAACCGGATTTCACCGGGGATTTTGGTAACCAGGACGTCGGGCACGGGATGGACAATCGCACGATAATATGTTAGCGATGAAGCTTTAGCAGCAATAAGGATGATAGCCCTTATCCAACAAAAGGAGCTTTTGATGAACTATTTGCTTTACCTCCGGGGAAGCACTTCACTCCATTTATGAAAGGAACAATATTTCAACAAAAATACAACTTAAAAAATTTACTTCCTAAGCAATAAGAGGATCTGTTAGTTGTAACTTTTCAATCAACGCCCCTTGTTAAAACAGAAGAGAAAAAACATGAAAAAAGAATCCTTGTACCATGAAAAACATACTCAACCGTTTTCCCCTTAAAAATATCATCCTGTTATTGGTCATTCTTCCGGTTTTATCGGCCTGCTCGCATCTTTCACCACAACCGGTCATGACCCAGGCCATGCTTGAACATGCCTATTCAAATGCGATTGAAGATGCAAAGGTGGCACAGAAAAGTGAAATCTATAAAAATCTTGTGGCGATTGTGCCGTCAAATGACAGTCTCAGGTGGGAAAAAAAGACAGGAGATATTCTGGTCGTCACCTGGACCTCCTGGAACGGATATGATGATCATATCGGCAAACCTGTGGATTTATCCCGCCCGGTCTGGGTCACGGTTGTCCCTGAAATACGAACCTTTTGCCGTAGGCAGCCTATCCCGGCAGCCCATA
>JAFLJU010000465.1 GCA_022712835.1 Desulfobacteraceae bacterium | reverse complement strand
CTATATGAATGTGTTGGGACAAACCCTTGCCGCAGCCTCGGACAGGCCGGATACCTTTGCCGGATATCGGTTCCAGATCCAAGACTCCGACGAGATTAATGCCTTTGCAGCCCCTGGCGGATTTATCTTTGTCACCCGGGGACTTATCCGGTGCTGCAAGGATGAAGATGCCCTGGCCGCTGTTCTGGCCCATGAGATCGGTCATGTCCAGGGGAAAGATGGTCTTAGGGCCATCAAACAATCCAGGGTTACAAAAGCCCTTACCACCATTGGGATGGAAGGTGCCAAACAATTTGGGGGAGAGAATCTGGCCACCCTGACCCAGACCTTTGGGGAAAGTATTTCAGACATCACCCAAACCCTGATGATCAATGGGTATTCCAGAACATTGGAAAACCAGGCCGATCTTGCTGCTGTTGAAATTTTAAACCGGGTGGGCTACTCATCCCAGGGACTGCTTGAGATGTTGAACCAGATGGACAATCGCCTGAAACCCGGCACCCAGGATTTTGCAAAAACCCATCCCTCCCCAAAGGACAGAATACAAACATTGACGCCGTTACTGGGCAACTTTACCCCCTATCCCCAGCCGGCGACCCGGCGGGAAAGATTCAAAAAACATATTGCCTGGGTTTAGACTGAACATAAACCACAAAGGACTTAAAAAATGTCTCCGGGGGGGATTGCTCGGGGCCTTGGCCCTGGCCTTTGCCCTGGCGCTTCACTGGGCTGGATGGCTCACCACCATTGAAAATAAAACCTGGGACTGGCGGGTCTCTGTCCTTGCAGACCCTCAAACAGCGTCCAGTAAGATTGTTACGATTTTACTGGACCAGAACAGCCTGGACTGGGCGGGCAAAGAGATGGGCCTGACCTGGCCCTGGCCCAGGGAGATTTACAGTATTCTGGTGGATTTTTGTAACCGCCAGGGCGCCAGGGGAGTTGCCTTTGATGTGATTTATTCCGAGCCCTCCACATACGGGGTGGCCGATGATGAGCTGTTCAGGGATGCCATTAAAAGGTTCGGACACGTGGCCAATGCCGTTGTTCTGGGCAATTCCTCCGGCACCCGGACCCGTTGGCCTGCCACCATTCCTTCCCAGTTCAAAATTCAGTCCCGTAACGCCTGGTTCCCCGAAAATCCGGGTCTGGTATTTTCAAAAATCACCCTGCCCATTCCACAAATCGCCCATACCAGTACCATGCTCTGTAATGTTAACCTCGCGCCGGACAAGGATGCCATCTACCGCAAAATACCAGGGTTCAGCCTTTTTGATCAACGGGCGATGCCGACCATGGGTCTCGGGCTCTTTTTGGCCGCCCATCCTGACACCCTTGCCACCATGACCCCGGCCGGATTGAAACTGAATAATTATACCATTCCCATGGACAAACAGGGCCAAACCATTCTCAACTACCGGGGACCCGCAGGCACCCATACCACATTTTCTGCGGCCTGGGTGCTGAAGTCAGAGCTGTTGTTTCGATCAGGTCAGCCTTCCCAGGAAGAAAATGCGGCGTTTAAGGATAAATATGTTTTTTTCGGGTTTTCCGCCCCGGGCCTGTTTGACATCCACGCCTCTCCCCTTGACAGCCGGTATCCCGGGGTGGAGATTCATGCCACCTTTCTGGACAATCTTCTGTCACGCGATTTTATAAAAGCAGTTCCTTTTCCTCTGGCCCTGGCCCTGGCATTTGGCTTGGCGATTTCCTGCGGAATGCTCACCTCCTTTTTTACCCGGACCCGCCCCCTGGTGGGGATCAGCATGGGGTATATGGTTATCCCGGTGGGAGCAGGTCTTCTGGCCTATGAAATAGGATTCTGGCTGCCCATGGGCATTCTGGAATCAAGTATAGTGCTGACCATTGCCTTTGTTTTGGTCATCAATTATGCCGTGGAAGGCCGTCAACGCCGCTTCATTAAAACCGCCTTCCATCATTATTTAAGCCCCCAGGTCATCGACCAGATCATCCAGGACCCCGAACGGTTACGCCTGGGAGGGGAACGCCGGACCCTGTCCATTTTTTTCAGCGACCTGGAGTCTTTTACCAGTATTTCAGAAGTTCTGGACCCCGTCGCATTGACCCGGTTTTTAAATCAATACCTCACCGCCATGACCGATATTATTCACCAGGAAGAGGGCACCATTGACAAGTATGAAGGGGATGCCATTATTGCCTTCTGGAACGCCCCTCTTGAGATAGAAGATCATGCCGCAAAATGCGTCCGGGCGGCCCTGCGTTGCCAGGAAAAACTGAGCCAGATGCAGCCCCTTTTTAAAGAACAGGTGGGCCGTAGCATCTCCATGCGCATCGGCATCAATACCGGCCTTGCCGTGGTGGGAAACCTGGGATCTCTTACCCGGTTTGACTATACCATGATCGGGGATGCCGTAAACCTGGCGGCCCGGCTTGAGTCGGCCAACAAACAGTTTGGCACCTATACCATGGTATCCGAAGAGACCTACGCCCTCATACCCTCCGCATTCTCCTTCAGGGAACTTTCCAGGATTGCCGTCAAGGGCCGCAAACAGGCTGT
>JAFLJU010000623.1 GCA_022712835.1 Desulfobacteraceae bacterium | reverse complement strand
TTTTCATTTTATTGATCATGCCAAATAGATAGGGGGGTAATTGTTCCATGCGGGTGGCAAACCGAACGATATTGTTTTCTTCCAAGGCCGGACTCCTTTTTAAAAAAATATAATAAGGTTAAAACCATATCAGATTTTATTCCCGGAAGAAAAGCAAATATACAAAAATTTGGCAATTTTTAATAACCGATATGGTTTTCAGCATTCCCGAATAGGTTTAAAGGTATATTGGAAGCGGTATCACCGGATTAACTTAACATGTACAATCTTTTCCGATGACATTGTTTCGGCCGCCGGCTTTTGCCGAATAAAGATTATTGTCGGCTACTTCAATAAGTTTATCAGGTGTGATTCTCCCATCAGGCAGAATGGTTACTACGCCAAAACTTGCCGTGAGAAATTCACTTACATCAGAACCTTGATTAACGATTTTTTCGGCCAGTATATTTTCACGGATTTGATTGGCTATTAACATGGCATTTTCATAGTCGGTAAGTGGAAGGAGACAACAAAACTCTTCACCGCCATAGCGCGCGACCAGATCTAAGGAGCGCTGAACCGTAAGGGAAAGAATGTGGCTGACCTTTTTCAGACAATCATCTCCTGCCAGATGCCCATAGGTGTCATTGAATATTTTGAAATAATCAATATCCAATAAAATCATGGATAACGGTGTAATGGGGCGGCGTATGCCGGAGCATTCCTTTTTAAGCCTGTCATCCAAGTGCCGCCGATTGGCAATGTTTGTCAAACCGTCTGTTGATGATAATACAGATAATTTCGAAAGCGCACGGGTAAGCTTCATGTGGTTGCTCACACGCATGAGCACAATCGGCGGGCTGATCGGTTTGGTAATATAATCGATGGCACCGGCTTCCAGCCCCTGTGTCTCATCGGCAACATTGGACAGGCCGGTTACAAAAATGACAGGAATACCGGATACTTCAGGATAGGCTTTCAATCTTCTGCAAACCTCATATCCATCCATTTCTGGCATTATAATATCCAGAAGAATAAGGTCGGGGTTTTCATCCCGGGCAATTCTAAGTGCATCCCTGCCATTGGTGGCGAACAATATCTCATGTTTGTCTTCAAGTATTTCCGACAACAGATTGATATTAATGGGATCATCATCGACAATCAATATGGTTCCTTTTTTATCTTCACTCAATATATTTTCCATATACTTAATCCATATTTTCGATTCTTTGGGTCAATACCATAAGATTGTCCCGGGCGGTTTTGAAATCCAAATTTTCAACAGCAGTGCTTATGGGTGATAACTCATTGTCAAGGCCATGTCCGTCAAGGGCGGTCTGAAGGGCCTTGTATTCTTGTTTTGCCTTCATGCTGTTTTTATTAAGTAATTGTTCCAACTCATTAATCAAATCTAAAATCCGAGGTTTATCCAATGGATTTTTGATTTTGTCGGGTTCAACTTGTGGGTCTAAAGGTTTGCCGCCTTCTTCATGCTTTTGCAGCGTATCAACTGCATTGAGTGCAAAATTTAGGGCTGTTTCAAGCTCAGGCAATTGTTCGGTTATCTCTGGGATGTTCTTGTCCGCAATTAACTTTTCCAAAACCATGGCTTGCTCATACAGGGATTGGGCCGCTAACGTTCCGGCAATACCTTTAAGGGTGTGAACATCTATCTTCGCATTTTCAAATTGTGCAGCTGTAATCATTTGATTCAGCCGGGGGGTAAAATCATTATATTGATTATGGAATTTCAACAGTAGATCATAAAGAAATTGTTTGTTTCCACCAACGCGAAACAATGCAGTATCCAAATCAAACGGAGGCAGGCTGTCAGGAAGAAGATCAAAATCAGATTTTTCTGGGGTTGATAATAATTTATCATCTATCTTTTTGGGGGAAGAGATGGACCATTTGGCAACAGCAGCAAAAAGAACGTATGGGTCAATGGGTTTGGTGATATGATCATTTAATCCAGATGACAGAGATTTTTCTTTTTCATTGGCCAGGGCGTGGGCAGTCATTGCCAGGATGGGTAGCTCATCTTTGTTATAATCCTTCCGGATATGGGCCGTTGCCTCATAACCATCCATAACCGGCATCTGGATATCCATCAAAACAAGGTCAAATCCACCCGGATTCTCCTTTACAGCCTGTACTGCTTTTTTACCGTTATCCACCATGGTGACGGTTACGCCCTCACCTTCCAGCAATTCCCGGGCAACCTTTTGATTGATGATGTTATCTTCGACAACAAGTACTCTGATCCCTTGCAGATTATATTCTTCCCTTTTTTCGATAACTGGCTGCATTTCAATGTTTCCCTCTACAGCGAGCGCATTTACAATGGCATTGAACAGCCCCGAAGCGGTCACTGGTTTGTGAAGCAGGCCGTCGAGCAGATGATTCCCGGCCTCTTCTCGGGCCTCTGCTTCATCAAATCCAGTAACCATGATGATGACCGGGGCATTGCGCATCGTTTTGTGCGTTTTGATCTGCCTGGAGGTTTCAATTCCGTTAAGACCCGGCATTTTCCAGTCCATTAGAATGATATCATAATCCGGACAATTATCGTCCTTGCTGACTCGATCCAGTTCTTTCAAAGCCGCTTCACCCGATGATACCGCAACCACCTGGAAAAGAAGAGATCCTGCCAGTTCAGACAAAATTTGCCGGGCAGCGGCATTGTCATCAACCACAAGGATGCGCCTGCCCTTAAGATCCTTGCCCACCGAGATAGCCGTACTGC
>JAFLJU010000286.1 GCA_022712835.1 Desulfobacteraceae bacterium | reverse complement strand
CCTTGACGGAAATTGACAGCTCATATCCGTAGATTTATTAAAATTTATTTGCTATGTTACTGCCTGTGATGTAATGAATTTTTAAGAGAGGGTTTATGACGGCGGAATCTATGGGGTTGCTTTACATGTTGAACGGTGCGGGACCTGTGGTGAAATTTGTCTTGCTTGTGCTTTTGTTCTTTTCAATCATTTCCTGGGCAATCATGTTTATTAAATTTAAATATATCCGGAAATCATACAAGGAGTCTGCTGATTTTACAGATATTTTCTGGCAATGCAGAACCTTGGCCGATGCCTTTACCAAAGCCAAAGCCTTGCGGTCCAGTCCCATGGCCAGAATTTTTATCACCGCTTATATGGAAATGGCCCGGTCTGACAAAAAAGACGGTAATAGCACGCTCCGGACCGAAACTTCCTACTTACAGGCAATGGGCAGTGTGAAACGAACCCTGAGGCGGGCCATTAACGTCGAGGTTCGCCGTCTGACCCAGTTGGTTCCCTTTTTGGCCACTGCCGGAAATACCGCTCCTTTCATCGGGCTTTTTGGTACGGTGTGGGGGATCATGAACACCTTTCATGGAATCGGGTTGAGCGGTTCTGCCAGCCTTGCAGTTGTTGCCCCTGGTATCTCAGAAGCCCTGATTGCAACGGCTGCTGGTCTTGCCGTGGCCATCCCTTCGGTCATTGCCTATAACTATTTCACAGATAGGATACGGGTGTTGGATTCAGAGCTCCAGAGCTTTTCTTCGGATCTTTTAAACATTATGGAAAAAGACATTCAAAAACAGATGGAGGCATCATGAACCTAGGATCGGGGAATGATCAACTGATGTCTGAGATTAATGTGACACCCTTTGTGGATGTTATGCTGGTATTGCTGATAATTTTTATGGTGACCACCCCCATGATGGTTCAGGGAGTGGATGTGAATTTGCCCACGGCAACCTCCCAGCCCTTGCCGTCAAACCAGGAACATTTGATTATTTCCATAGACAATGATTTGAAGGTGTATATTAATGACCTTGAAGTCAGTGTGGCATTCTTGACCCAAAAACTGGATGCCGTCCTGGAAAACCTTGATCGCAAAAGTGTGTATCTTAAAGCAGATAAACACGTTCCCTATGGGGTGGTTGTGAATGTTATTTCAAAAATTAAAAAAGCAGGAATTGATAGTCTGGGGATGATTACACTTCCCGAAGACGAAGAGGCCTCCTAAAGTTGTTGGCATGCAGAATCAATTTCATTTGAGAAATAAAAATATTTTTTCTGCCGACACCCGACGGGGGGGGCAGAACTTCATGACGGTATGTCTTCTATCTTTGTTGGTTCATGGTGTGTTTTTTGTCGGGATTATAGTGATGAATAATCTTGAACGTAGCAAACCGCTTCCCCGGGCGATTCAAGTGGATTTGGTTTCATTTGTCCCAGGGCCTGCTGGCGGCCAAGCTGAGCCAGATTCCCTGGCTGAACCTCAAAAGACTGATGATACCTCACCGGAATCTGTCAAGGTTCCTCTGGTCTCCTCCAAGAAAGCAATACCTGCGTCCGTTAAAAAAAAGGCCGAACCCGTTGCCATCTTAAAACCTGACATCAGTTTGAAAACCAAACCGAAAAATTTAAAAGAACTGATGGCTGTCCAATCAAAAAAAGACAAAACAGCAAAAAAAGAAAAACACCCCCCCAAAAAACTAATCCCAAAGGTTGCGGCAAAACCCAAAATTGATCCGGAAGAAGCACGCAAAAAAGCCCAGGAAAAACTGGCCCAAAAAAAAGAAAAGGAAAATCAAAATCAACTTTCCCAGGCATTGAGCAGAATGAAGGCTGCCGTAGAAACAAAGACTGCGAGTACCGGGGAAGCCAAACACCAGGGGGTAGGGTCAGGAACGGGTACGGGGTTGGGCAAACAGGGGTATTCTCCCCTTGATACGTATAAGTTGATGTTACAATCTGCCATAGAGCAGAACTGGGTTTTCAACGATATGCTCGCCCGCATGGATCAGTATTTGGAAGTTAGGGTGATGATTAAAATTTTGCGCAGTGGTGAGATCCGGGATATCTCCTATGAAACCAAATCCGGGAACCGGTATCTGGATGAATCTGCCAAGAAAGCGATTAAAAGATCCAATCCTCTGCCACAATTACCCAAGGGGATGGCTTCCTATGATGTTGTGGTGATATTTACGCCAAAAGGATTAAAATAAAATGAAGATTAGGTTGAAAAAAAAAGAAGGGAAGGGTGGGGACCCACAATGGTTGTATGGGATTTATTCTGGCTGTTTGGTAGTGATTTTCATCCTTTGTTTTGTGTTGTCACTCCATGCCAAGGAGGTTGATTATATCAATATCAGTAATCCGTTTTTAAATAAGACCCCCATTGCCATAACAAAGTTTAAGGCATTTAATGGACATGGGGCCGAAGTTAATGGGGGAATAACGGCTCAACAAATTCTAAAGGACGGACTTGATTTTACGGGATATCTCAAGGTGTTGAATCCTGCGGCATTCCTTTCTAATCCGGCCCAGACCGGGATAGATTTAGGAAATATTATTTTTAAAGACTGGACCGGGATCGGTGCGGATCTGTTGGTCACCGGAGGGATAGAGGAAAATCAGGGTCAGGTTACTTTACAGCTTCGGCTGTTTGATACCTTTAATTCAAAGTTGCTTGTGGGCAGGGTATATACCGGGAAAAGTTCCCAGATAAGGCAGATGATTCACAGGTTTTGTAGTGAAATTTCCCACAAATTGACGGGCAATTGGGGGATCTTTAATAGTAAGGTGGCCTTTGTTTCAACGGTAAATGGGAACAAGGAAATTTTTGTCAGTGAGTTTGACGGGCATAATCCCAAGCAGATCACCACCCATAAGAGTATTTCTCTTTCCCCAGCCTGGTCCTCGGACGGGCAATGGCTTGCCTATGTCTCCTATGCCAGGGGGAAACCCGATATTTATATTAAAAATTTAAAAGGAAATCGTGGGGCAATTGTTAACAATAAGGGATCAAATCTTTCTCCGGATTGGATGCCGGGTAAACTGACACTTGCGGCAGCATTGAGTTTTTCTGGTAATCAAGAAATATATTTGTTGACCAAAAAGGGAGAAGTTACTAAAAGGATAACCAAGACTTGGGGAGTCAACGTTTCTCCACGATTCTCACCGGATGGAAGGAAAATCGCATTTACATCCAACCGGGGGGGGACCCCCCAGATTTACATAAAAAATTTGGATGGGGGGGCTGCCAGGCGGATTACATTTACCGGGCGCTATAATACCTCTCCGGCATGGTCCCCGGACGGTAAAAAAATTGCATATGTGGGTATTGAGAAAAATGCGGTTAATATCTTTGTTATCACCATAGCTTCAGGTCTTGGAACGCCGGTCCAGTTGACAATGGATCAAGGAAGCAATGAGGATCCTTCTTTTTCTCCCGACGGCGGTTTGATAGTTTTTACCTCCAAACGGGGAGGCGGGGTGTCACGGCTTTTTGTGATGACATCTGCTGGCACGGATCAACGTCGGCTGTTAACCCTGGGCGGGAAACAAAGTCAGCCGTATTGGTCCAAATCGACCCGTTTTGAAAATTGATGGTGGATTATTAATGAATAATGGAAAATTAGATTTTTTAATTTGAATATTGATAAAATTTAAATACTAACAATTAGGGGGCATGATGAATAAAAAAATGTGGATGAACCTGATAGTGGCAATGCTGGTATTGGGGCTTTTTATGACCGTTTCCTGTGCAAAGAAAACTATTGTGTCCGACGGGACGACCATAGAAGATCAAGAAAAAGCAAAGGCAAAGGCACTTGCGGAGCAGGAACGGATTAAATCCCAGGAATTGCGGGATCAGATGGCCAAAGAGAAAGAATCCAAAATAGTAACTGCTCAAACCCGGTTTATGAATGAAAATATTTTGTTTGTTTTTGACAGTTTTCAATTGAGTCCAACAGCCAAGGCCCTTCTCAAGGAAAAAGCCGAATGGCTCAGTGAAAATTCAAAATATTCAGTTACTATTGAAGGTCATTGTGATGAGAACGGGACAACCGAATATAATATTGCTCTGGGCGAACGCCGGGCCCTTGCCGTAAAAAAATACCTTAAAAATCTGGGTATTGCAGGTTATCGTTTGACCACTGTTAGCTTTGGTGAAGAAAAACCACTTGATACCGGCAACACGGAAGCTGCATACCAAAAAAACCGGCGTGCGCAGTTTGTCCTATGATCGAAGGTTCGATCCGAGGATGATTTTCTCCGGGAACAACTAAGGACAGATGGTTGTTGGCTGTTCCCAGACATTTAATATGGTATATCATGTTGGAGATTGGTGATGAAAAAGTTTATTTTTTTTGTTTGTGTAGGGGGGGCATTCCTTTTAAGCGGATGTGTGGCTCCGGATCAATATCAATCTCTGGAAAAAAGAGTTGCTGCCATTGAGATGGAAGGGCAGTCTGGAAATACCCTGAACGTGGCTCAACTCCAGGAAACGTTTCAAAGCAGATTAGATGAGTCTGCCAAGCTGAACCGCGAAAATTATGCGGAGATAAACGATGAAATTCAACAGATAAAAGCACAATTCCAACAGGTGGAAGGTCTGATTGAAGAGATAAACCATAATTTTGGAAGCAGCAACCAAACCCGTCAGGAAGAGTTGGAAAAAAGATTGGACCGCCTTGATAATGCCATTTCCCGGAATTATGAAAAAGTCATTAATCTTGAAAAATATATGGGGTTTGAACCAACGATTGCAAATAAATCCGTGGAAGAAACGGGGCAGCCATCGGTTAAGCCAGTCTCTTCTGAGCAGGAAGCCTATGATCTTGCAAAAAAACTATTTGATGAGGGGGATCAAGAAAATGCCCGGATTCAGTTTGAAAATTTCATCAATAAATATCCCAAATCAAAAAAGGCAGACAATGCCAGATTTTGGATTGCGGACAGTTATTATGCTGAAAAATGGTATGAAAAAGCCATCCTAGGATATCAGAAAGTACTCGAGAACTATCCTGATTCAAACAAGACGGCTGCAGCCAGGTTAAAACAGGGGTATTCCTTTGCGGAACTTGGGGAAACTGCAAACGCCAGGCTGATTTTAAAGGAACTTATCAAGCGGTATCCGGATTCAAATGAAGCCAAGTATGCCCGAAAAAAATTGAAAAGTTTGAATTGATTTGTTGAGTCATGATTAAAGTTGTTGGGATTGACCCGGGGTTAGCGGGCACCGGCATAGGTGTCGTACAAGGAGATAACCGGGATATCAACGCTTATTCCTTTGGCAGTATTTCAACGGATTCAAACGAATCTACCCCTTCCAGGCTTAATATTATTTATACAAAAATAACGGATTTTCTGAATGATCAAAAGCCTGATCTTGTGGTGATTGAGGATATTTACTCCCTTGAAAAATATCCTGGATCGGGTATTATGTTAGGCAAAGTATCTGGTGTTTTGTTGGTGGCAGCCTTCAGGGCGGGTGTCCAGGTGGAAGAAATATCGGTGCGAGAAGTTAAAAAAATAATTACGGGTAGTGGGAGTGCAGATAAGCTTCAGGTAGAAAAATCTGTCCGAAACATACTGAAACATGGGGAGCCCATTCGGCCGTTCCATGCATCAGATGCTCTCGGGCTTGCATTGTTAGGGTATTACAGGTATGGAAGGAACTTATGATAGGATATCTTGAAGGACGCATTCTCCAACATGAAGCGGATGGTATTCTTTTATTGGCGGGGCATATCGGGTATGAAATTTTATTGAACCCCATCACTCTTGGGCAGGTAACACAAGACGCTTCAGGGGATGGGATTGTTCGTCTGTATATTTATTTTCATGTGACCGAGCGTCAGCCCAAACCGGTTTTAATAGGGTTTGGAAC
>JAFLJU010000584.1 GCA_022712835.1 Desulfobacteraceae bacterium | reverse complement strand
CCGTTCCACCCTGGCACCTGCCGATCAACTGAATATTCTGAAAACAACGGGGGCGGTCAGGCTGTTGGGGAATGCAAAGGGAGCGGTCCCCATTCCCGATTCCCAGATAGAATCACTGCTGATCATGACCCATGCCAATGTGGATCTAATTTCAGGAAGCTCCATTCTACTTCAAAAAGGTGATCCTGTAATGATTTTAGAGGGCCCCATGGCAGGCGTAAAGGGAGAGTTTACCCGGCACAAAGGCAAGGGGAGAGTCATCATTAAAATTGATCTTCTCGGTCAATACGCCGGGGTGGAGATGGATGGGAATTGCGTTGAAAAACTTCCCGACTTCCCATCATAACCCCTTGACTTTTTATTAAATTTTAATTAAAACCCAAACAAATATTAAGCTTTTTAATTGTATATTGAGGATCTATGAATAAACTTGAATTAATTTCCACGTTAAAGGAAAGGGCAAACCTGACCAAGGCCGAGGCCGCTGAAGTAATTAGACTTTTTTTCGATTCCCTGGCAGACTCTTTTATCAAAGGGGAACGGGTCGAAATAAGAGGACTATGCAGTTTCCATATCAAGGAATACAAAAGTTATACCGGAAGAAATCCCAAGACCGGACAAAAGGTACAAATTCCCCCCAAACGACTGCCCTTTTTCAAATGTGGGAAAGAGTTGAAGGAGCGGGTAGATTACTAACCGATGTCCATTGATCAAAGGATGCCGGATTTTGATCAAAAAACCGCCATATCCCAAACCATATCTGAACAGACCCTAGCTGAATTAAATTTTATCATTCAGACAGATAAGATTCCCAATGCCCTTCTTTTTTCCGGAAAAAGGAATACCGGAAAAAGACAACGGGCATTGGAATTTGCAAAGGGCTGTAATTGTAAGGATACAACCCAGCGGCCCTGCAATCGATGTGTGTCCTGTAAAAAAATAAGTACTGGCATGCACCCGGACATCATCCAGGTGTCTTTACCTGAAAAGAAAAAAATGATTTCCGTTTCCCAGATCAGAGAAATAGGGCTTTTAATTTCCGGGAAACCAAATGAAGCCCGCAAACGCATGGTCCTGATTCTGGATGCAGACAAAATGAACGTCCAGGCCCAAAACGCATTGCTTAAAGTTTTGGAGGAACCGCCGCAAAATACATTTTTTATCCTGACAGCCACCCAGCTGCCGCCACTTTTACCCACGATTCTTTCAAGGTGCCGGCAGATTCGGTTTTCACCGGCGTCCTGTCGTGAAATCGGGCAAACCCTTGTCAACACATATGGCATAGACCCGGAAAAAGCATCCATTGCAGCTCAAACTGCCGGATCCGATCTGAACAAAGCATTGATGTTTTTAAACCTGGGATCAACCGAGACTCAACCCGGGCAAATGGACTGGCAAAAACTGCGGACCTGGATTATAAAAGAAGTAATTGGGATTGTTTCCCCTAATGAATCCAATATTCGAAAGGGCCTGATGCTTTCCCAGAAATTGAGTATGTATCCAGACACTATTTTTGAGGCACTGACCATCATCAAAATGGTTCTCAGAGATTTTTGCATATTTAAATACAGCCCTGAAAAAATAGTTAACCTTGATTTTTTTGACGCATTTAAAGATATTGGTCAGATGCATGCATACAACACATTCCTTGAATGGATAAAAGAGCTCCATGAAACCGAAAAAAGACTTATGTCTAACAGTTCAATCCGGTTGACCCTGGATCGATTTTTCCTGACATTGTCAATAAAATAGGAATTTTAAGCTATGATTAAAGTGGCTGGTGTGAAATTTAAAACCGCAGGTAAAATATATGATTTTAAAAGTGATGCCTTTGTCTTGAATCAAGGAGATCATGTCATTGTTGAAACCGAACAAGGCTTAGGATTCGGAACCATTTCCAAACCTCCTATGGAGAAGGAAAAAAGCGAAAAAAACCTCAAGCAGATTGTCCGAAAGGCAACCCAAGAAGATTTCATCAAAAAAGAAGAACTCAACCAACTTGAAATCCGGGCACAAGAATTTTGTACTCGATGCATAAATGATCTGGGGCTTTTAATGAACCTGTTCAGTGTTGAATCGACCTTTGACAGAAACAAGCTCACCTTTTTTTATACCGCCGACGGTCGAATTGATTTCAGGGATCTGATCAAATTGCTGGTCAAAGAATATAGTATCCGCATTGAAATGCGCCAGGTGGGAATCCGAAACCTGTCAAAGCATTGCGGAGGGCTTGGCAAATGCGGCAGGGAAATTTGTTGCTCCTCATTCATGCACACCTTTGAACCGGTCTCCATAAAGATGGCCAAGGAGCAGGGGCTGTCCCTGAACCCCACCAAAATATCCGGTGTATGCGGACGGCTCATGTGTTGTCTGACCTTTGAAAACAGCACCTATAAGCATTTAAAAAGAAAAATGCCAAAACTGGGAAAAATCCTCACGCTTGAAGAAGGCTTGGGAAAAGTGGTGCGGCAAAATGTTTTGAGAGAAAGTGTCACCCTTCGCCTGGAAGACAGAACAGAAGTAGAGAAAAAAATCAGTGAATTGGAAAACAACAAGCCAATCGAAAAAAGATAACAGGACCACACCCCATGGAAAAACAACCTATATTTTTTACAACTCCGATATATTATGTCAATGCCAAACCCCATCTGGGGCATGCCTACACCTCAATTGCAGCAGATGTGGCAACAAGGTTTAAGCAGATGGACAACCATGACACCTATTTTTTAACCGGAACAGATGAACACGGGGATAAAATTGTCCAGGCCGCCGAGAAACAAAACACCACTCCCAAAGCCTATGCCGATAAGATCAGCCAACTATTTCAAGATCTTTTGCCACAGCTTTCGGTTGAAAACAATCAGTTTATCCGGACAACTGACCCGGATCATATCCGGGTAGTTGAGGCTATCTTAAGCAAAATCCATGATTCCGGGGATATTTATTTCGCAAGTTATGAAGGCCTCTACTGCTTTGGATGCGAGCGTTTTTACCAGGAACGGGAATTGGTTGAGGGGAAATGTCCTGATCACGGAACCGCGCCTGAAACCATTAAGGAATCCAACTATTTCTTCAAAATGAGCAAATACCAGGAATGGCTCATTGACCACATCAACACCCACGAAAATTTTATCCACCCGGCCCAATACAAAAATGAAATTCTTTCCTTTTTAAAAGAACCCCTGGAAGATTTATGTATTTCCCGGCCCAAGTCCCGACTTACCTGGGGGATTACCCTCCCCTTTGATCAGGACTATGTGACCTATGTCTGGTTTGATGCATTGGTAAACTATGTCTCCGCCCTGGGCTATCCGGATGGAGATAAGTACAAAAAATTCTGGCCCACCACCCGGCATTTTGTAGCAAAAGATATTATCAAACCCCATGGTATTTACTGGCCCATCATGCTCAAGGCGGCCGGATTGGATATCTATGACGGACTCAATGTCCATGGATTTTGGAATGTAAAGGGAAGTAAAATGTCCAAAAGCATCGGCAATGTGACCGATCCCGTTGAAGTGATCCGGGAATTCGGTGTGGACCCCTTCCGGTATTTTCTCATGCGGGAAATGGTCTTTGGTCTGGATGCTAACTTCACTGAAGATGCCATTGTGTCCCGGATTAATTCCGACCTTGCCAATGATCTTGGTAACTTGTTTTCACGGGTTCTCTCCATGAACCACCGATATTTTAACGGGGTGCTCATGGGTCAAGATCCTGCCCTTGATAAGCAATATTGCCTTGAATCCCAGGCAACCAAAGCCATTGAGGACTTTAAACAAGCCATGGGACTATGTCAATTTCACAAGGGGCTGGCCTCCATCTGGGCGTTTATCTCGACCATGAACAAATACATCGACACCCATGCACCCTGGGCCCTTGCCAAGGATCCCACAAAAGAATCGGCACTGGGAACGGTATTATACAACCTGATGGAAGGGATCCGGGTGGTCTCCTGCCTCATCTATCCCATCATGCCGTCAACCAGCCGTACGATCCAACTGGCACTTGGCCTTGCAATCCCCGCCAAAGGATTTTTCAGTCTGGAGCAAATTCTACCCTGGGCCCAGATAAAAAAAGGGGTCTGCATGGAAAAACCTGCCATCCTGTTTCCCAGGATTGAAACCCAAGTCAGCGCGTCCAACGCGGCCAATTCATCCAAAACGCCTGGCAAAAACGAACCGATTAAAAAAGAAAAACCATTTAAACCGACATTAAAAGAAGAGATCACCTTTGAGGATTTCTCTAAAATAGATTTAAGAGCCGGAACCATTCTATCGGCTGAAAAAGTTAAAGACTCCAACAAGCTGCTAAAGCTGATGGTGGATCTGGGTGCCCAAACCCGGCAGGTGATCGCGGGTATTGCTAAAAGTTATGCCCCCGCAGACCTCGTGGGCAAACAAGTGATTGTGGTGGCCAATTTGAAAGAGGCACAGATTATGGGAGAGATATCCCAGGGAATGATCCTGGCGGCCAACCATAAAAAACAATTGATTCTGTCCGGATTTGATACCGAGCCTTCCCCGGGAAACCCGGTTAAATAGGTTTGTAAATATCGACAGTATCCATAGAAAAAACTGCTCGGAAACCTGTTTTTCCGGGCACAATCCCTTCGGAAAGCTATTTGTATACCTATAAAAAAGAAAACTCCTGGCGAGCCCATCAGTCTGACTTTATTTTAAAGCGGAGAAAAAA
>JAFLJU010000120.1 GCA_022712835.1 Desulfobacteraceae bacterium | reverse complement strand
GGGCAAGTTTGGCTGTTTCATAGGCCAGTTCAAAGTAAACAGAGGGCTCTGTATAGGTATAGGCGATACTTTGACATCCAGAGGCCAGGGCCTGTTCCACTATGGTTTCGGGCCGGATTTTCTTACCCTGGATCATGCCCTGTCTGTCCGACGGCATCTGGGCAATATCCGAATTCTGGCAAAATTTACATTTAAAATTACACCCCACCGTGGCAATGGAATAGGAATAGGATCCCGGTTTAAAATGGAAAATCGGTTTTTTTTCAATAGGGTCGCAGCTTGTGGCAATCACCTGGTCATGGACCAGGGTAACAAGAGTGCCATCCTGGTTTTCCCGGACATCGCAGATCCCTCTTTTCCCTGGATTTATCTTACAGAAATGGTTGCAGATTCTGCATTGGACCCGCCCGCTCCCTAATTTTTCATACAAAAGAGCTTCCATCATTCCTTCCTCATCTGTGTGGCCAGTCCCGGGGCTGGCTTATAGATCTTTCTTTTCCGAATTTTCAACGCCAGGGGCCGGGTCCGAAACTTGGGGACGGGCTTTATCTGCATGCCAATCAAACTGCCGCAAAAAGAGCGTTGCACCAGTCCAAGATTTTCAAAATAGCTAACCCAGGGCCCGCTGACAAAGGGAAGTTGGGGTGTAGTCTTCCATTTTACCGGTACATTCCCCAGAATGGCGAACAAGATCTGGCGCAGCTCCCATATACTGAAAAAATGGGCCTGGGTGTACATATTGTTTAAAAAAAAGCTCTTGAACCGACGGTACATGTTTTGGGGCGCATACCGATTCAACACCCCGATCACCACCTGGTCTTTTGCCACCCTACAAGCCTCTTCAATGGCTTTGGCTGGCCTGTCGGTAAATTCCAGGCTGGTAAACAGCAGGGCAGCATCAAAGGAATTGTCTTCAAAGGGAAGGTCTTCAGCCATACCCCGGTGGAGATCCACCCGGTTGCCCAGCCGCTTGTCTGCCACATCCAGCATATAGGGGGAAGGATCAATCCCTGTCAGACTCAATCCCTTTTCCAGAAGCGGTGCCAGGCTGATGCCCGTACCACAGCCGATATCCAGGATCCGTTGTCCTTTACTCGGAGATAACAGATCCAGAATCAATTTGATTTCAAGGTCCAGGCAATGACGGTTTTTTCCCTTGTCAACCCAGGCATCGTAATTCCCTGCATCCTTGAAATCAAATACATATCCCATTTTTTTATCCTATAATCTCCTGCACTTTCTCCATCATATCCCCCACCGCCGTTACCGCCACAGAATCATCGGGAAGATCCAGCAGGGAGCGCTGGGCCATATCAAATTCCAGCAGGTTCTCGTCATCGGGGATGATACACAAAATCGGAACCCCGATCCGTTCCACTTCATCTAAAAATGCCTGGCTCAAGTCTTTTGGAGCCCGGTTGACAATGAGACCCTTATGTTTGATATCCAGCTTGAGATCGCCCAGCATATCATTGATCCTTCCCACGGCCCGAAGCCCTCTTAAGGCATAGTCTGTCACCATGAGAAGGATGTCCACATGCCCGCTGCTTCTGCGGCTTAAGTGCTCCATCCCCGCCTCATTGTCCACCAGAAGAAATTTATAATTTTTTTCCAGTTCTTCTGCAAACCGGTTTAAAATATTGTTGACCATGCAATAGCAGCCCTGGCCCTCCTGACGCCCCATGACCAGAAGATCAAACTCCTGTTGTTCAATCAATGTCTGGTTCATCAGCATTTCAAGGTAAACAATTTTGTCCATGCCCGAAGGAACCCCCTGGGGATCTTTCATGAAATTTTCCCGGACATCTCCCACGGTTTTGTCTATCTCAAGCCCCAGGGTTTCCCCCAGGTTACTATTGGGATCTGCATCAATCGCAAGAAGGGGACCCTTCTGCTGTTTTACAAAATATCTTGTCACCAGTGCGGAAACCGTTGTTTTCCCCACGCCACCCTTACCGGCCATTGCAATCACTTTACTCATATCCACTCCAAAGTTCGGGTTAGTTTTTATTCTAAATAACATAACGCAATCCATGAGAAAAGCAATTAAACTTGTTGCAAATTGATTGGAATGGCAAAGTATCCTATCCCTTCACGGCAGAAGCCAAATGACGTGGGCTTTGTTGTTTACCCTATTCATCATTTTGGTCCAGGGCATATTGACGGATACCCGCCCCGGGTGTAATACAAATGCGAGGGTTTTTAATTTTAATCTGCCGGGAAAAATCCCCCTGTTTTTTAACGACAATGAACTTTTCAGGAGTACCCATAAATGTTGACTATTCTTATTACCTATTGCGGCGTCGGGGCCATTGCAGGTGTTCTTGCCGGTCTCCTTGGAATTGGCGGCGGTCTTGTCATCGTTCCCATGCTGATCTATATCATGGGCTCCCAGGGAGTGCCGACCCAGATACTCATGCATGTGGCCCTTGGCACCTCAATGGCCAGTATCATGTTTACGTCTGTATCCAGTTTCATGGCCCACCATAGACGGGGCGCGGTTCATTGGGACGTGGTCCGGAAAATTGTCATCGGTATATTTACCGGCACCTTTCTGGGATCCTGTTTTGCGGCGGCCATGTCCACGGGTTTTTTAAAGGGATTTTTCTGTGTTTTTCTATTTGTGGTTGCCACCCAGATGCTCATGAACAAAAAACCAAAGGCATCCAGAGAATTACCGGGAGCCCTTGGCA
>JAFLJU010000119.1 GCA_022712835.1 Desulfobacteraceae bacterium | reverse complement strand
GGCCACAGAAGGCCCGGGGGATTTTGTTTCCAGAAGCTTAACAATGGTGTCAAGCTGATCGGCAAGTGCTTGTCTGTCCATGATCATGGCACCTTTGACAATGGCAAACAGATCGGTTCCATTGATAATGGAGGGGTAGTTGCTTTTAAGTTCATAGATTCTTGTCAGGCTTTGTCGAATTCGGTTGAACAAAACAAAGGAGGCTGAAAGATCTGCCGGGGTAATTTCATGGCCGATGGCCGTTTCAAGATCGGTTTTAAATTTTTTAAGCACATCGGTTATATATGCCCTTGCACTTGCGGTGTTGAGCTTGGCTGGCATGACCACATCGGCAAAAAAACTATAATCTGTGTTGAGCCTCCAGATATCACTTAATCGCTGGATGGAATCACAGGTATGGGGGAAAACGGTTCCGTCTAAATAATCCAACCGGCCCGCCAGGCTGTCTTCCAAAACCCCCCGGACCAAAGAGCAGCAATAGGCCTGGAGATGGTTTTCGGCAAGGACGATGTCGGCTTTGGAGGAAAACAGGCGCATGGGATGAAAACCTGCGGCATGGATCAGCTCTTCCGGGGCATAGGAACACATGTAACCGATGACCTTTCCGGATTTTTCTTTGATGTTTTGGGCAAGTGCTGCCGGATCATTAACGGCCGTGTGGAAGGGGATGATTTCTTTCATCGTTAAAGGTCTCCTGTGTATTCGCCTTGTTGGCGTAAACTTGCTAATTCCTGGTCTTCCAGTATTTTAAAGGCAACCTTGCCCACCAGGGTGGTGGGAAGGGTTTCCCTGAATTCAATGGATCGGGGACAGCTCCATTTGATCAAATGTTTGCGGCACAGATCAATGAGCTCCTTTTCCATGGCCCTATCGGGTAACGTTCCGGGGGGTACTGCCTCTTTCTTGAGTACCACAAAAGCCTTGACCCGTTCAACCTGTTCTTTGTCCGGCACTCCGATCACACAGGCTTCGGCCACATAGGGGTGCTGGTAGAGGATATCTTCCACCTGGGCCGGATAAACATTCATGCCCGATGATTTGATCATCCGTTTCTGGCGCAGTTTAAAATAAAAGAACCCATTCTTATCCTGGCTTGCAATATCCCCGGTGTGGAGCCAGGTTTTACCATCTCCATGGATTATCAGGGTTTTGTCGGTTTCTTCTTTCTGGTTTAAATATCCTTTCATGACAGCAGGGCCACTCATACAGATTTCCCCGTCTTCCCCGAAAGGCGCTTCTTCAAGGGTATTGTCCAAAACGATCTTCGCATCCATGTCTGGAAAGGGAACCCCTATGCTGTCCTTACGATAGGTGTTCAAGGGCATGGCCATGACGGCAGTAACCGCTTCAGTAAGGCCGTATCCCTCCAATAGTTTTACATTGCCGCCCCTGAATCGGACAATAGCTTCAAAATCTTTTTTTACAACACCGGGCAGGGTGTCAGCCCCGCAAAATGCAGCTTTGAGGCAGGCAAGGTCTGATTGCTGGAAATCTTTATTTTTGTTCAGGGCGGCATAGAGTGTAGGAATACCGATGATAAAACTGGGTTTTTTGGTTCGGATCAGTTTGGCCACAATTTCCGGTGTGAACTGGGGAACCAATATGCTTTTGGCTCCTCCCATAAATGCGGCATTGACGCAGACCCCCAGACCGAACCCATGGAAGATGGGCAGGATGGCCAAAATGGCATCGGTTTCATCCAGGTTTCCCCAGGCCGCCACCATCATGCCCTGGGAAATAAAATTCATATTGGACAGAAGGATTCCCTTGGGTTTTCCCGTGGTGCCGCCGCTGTATAAAATAACCGCTGTGTCATGGGAGGCCATGGGGGCTTTGTCCTGGTTTGGAAAACGGGCTTTCATCAACTCTTGCCACCAGGAAATTTTTGGGTTTTGGGGTACTTTAGGAATTTTTCTTCCCTTGGTCAGCCAGAAACCCAATTGCTTGACAGGGGACAGATAATCTCCTATCCGGGTCAGAATCAGCCGTTTACATGGGGTTTTTTCCATGATGGCCAAAAACTTGCCGGAAAAGGCATCCAGGGTCAGGGCCATGGTGGAGTTGGACAGAGTTAAATAAAACTGGATCTCACTCTCCGTGGACAAAGGATGGATCATGCTGGCCACAGCCCCTAACTTGTTGGCTGCATAAAAACAGATAACCCCCGCAGGAGAGGTTGGCATGGAGATGGTAATGGTGTCTCCTTTTTTAAGCCCCAGACTTGAAAGAGCGTCTGCGCATTGGGAAATGGCTGTTGAAAAATCCCGATAGGTGCACAGGGTGCCCATGAAATCCCAGGCAATTTTGTCCGGTACCCGAAGAGCGGTTTTTAATAAAGCTTCGTACATGGTCACTTGGGGATATTCCAATGAGTGGGGAACGTTTTCATAATGGTTAAACCAGGGCTTGTCGGTGGGCATATCTTCTCCTTGCTGGCGCCATGTCGGCCTTATTATTTTTAACATTCGCGTGGTACAAAAAAACCGTTAAACGATTTTTTGTCTAATGGTTTTTATAACGAACGTCGGTCGATAAGTCAACCATTGCTTGATGATTTTGCTCGGATGTGATATGGGTGTCAGATAATAGTTAAAATCTACCCAACAAGACAGGACCATATGATTAAAAATGATACCCTAAGCAAACTTAAGGCAAAGGAAAGAATTCTTCGTCAGCAGATCATTGTTGATGCGGCAAGAGAGGTCTTTAGTAAGAAAACCTTTGATAAGGTGAGTATGGCTGAGATCGCAAATGCCGCTGGAATTGCCAAATCTTCCATCTATACCTATTTTAAAAGCCAGGAAGAATTATATGCCAACATCGTCTATATGGACTCCTGCTTTTTTTTAGAAGACCTTCAGCGTCGCATCCAGCAGTTTGACATGGACCCTGCTGGGGAAAATTGTGTGCGTATCTGCATCACCCATTTTCTATCTTACTACATTGACCATACGGCCCAATGGCGAATGATCACCCACTTTGCTCTCCACGGCAATAAAGATATGGAAGCGGTTGACCAGCTCAATAAAATCGGTCGCAGGTTAATGGACCTGTTTGAATCGGTTTTCAGAAAATTGGATTGCCAAGAGGATGCACGGATATTGGCCCATACCCTTTTCTCCTGCCTGTCCGGTATTCTCATCGCTTTTCGAAATTATCCAGGGCGTACAGAAACCGAGCGGATTGCCCATATGACCCGTATCGGCGAAATGGTGGAAGCAATGATTTTATCTTTGGTTGGAAAAAATAAGGGGTGATTTTTTTGAATGTCGATTCAATTAACCGGCATGGCCGGAGCTAAGGTATTTGCTTCTACACAACGAAAAATGAAACTTTTATAATTGCAATACCTTGGCCGGAGTTTCATATAAAACCAAAATAATCGCTGGCTCCTGTATCAGGAGTAAAGGTGAATCAAATGCAAATACCTTCAGATCCTGTTGAAATAGTTGAAGTAGGCCCCCGTGACGGACTGCAGAACCTGAAAACCATTCTTTCCACTCAAGATAAAGTTTGTCTTATCAGACACCTGTCCGAAAGCGGTCTAGAACAGATTCAAATAGGCGGCTTTGTGAGTCCTAAGGCCATTGCGCAATTCCATGACGTAAGCTTGGTTGCCAAAGAGGTAGTTTCAACCATAAACGGCATTAAATTTTCCGCCTTAACACCCAACTTGAAGGGGGTGGAGAATGCGTTGCAGTGTGGTATTAAAAAAATTTGTTTTGTTTTTTCAGTCAGCCAAGCCCATAACCTAAAGAATGTTGGTAAAACGCCTGAAGAATCTTTGAGCGAGCTTAAAAAGGTCATTCACCTGCTCAAACAAACCCCTGAAATTGAGATAAATGTCGATCTTTCCACCGCATTTGGTTGTCCTTATTCATTGCAAGTCCCTTTGGAAACCGTTCTCCATTATGTTAAACAAGTCTGGGGATATGGTATCAGACAAATCACCCTTTGTGACACCGTGGGGTTTGCGAATCCTGTACAGGTTTCAAAACTTATTTCGACCTGTTGCAAACGGTTTCCAGAGGTTATGTTTCGTTGTCATTTTCACAATACCCGGGGACTGGGGCTTGCAAATTGCCTGGCGGCCTATATGGCCGGTATGCGCTCCTTTGACTCTTCCATCGGGGGGCTTGGCGGATGTCCTTATGCTCCTGGAGCAACGGGCAATATTTCCACGGAAGACCTGGTCTTCATGTTCAACGAAATGGGCGTTCAAACCGGTATAAACCTGGAAAAGCTTTTTGCATCGACATCCTATTTAACTCAAATTTTACCGGATATTGCCTTAAGCTCTCATCTTTTCCGGGCAAAACCACCTTGTGCCCAGAAATTGGTTTAGGAACCATGAGATTTTAAGAAGGTCGGTTCACAGGAGAGGCAAACCTGTGTAATGCGAGGTTTTTTTAAAGGGCAGGTTTTATATCGGGACGACTAGTTCCCCGCATTCATGAATACTCAGAAGGGTAAAAAAACTTATGCGGATTTATTACGAAAAGATGCCTGAATTATTAAAATCCGGTAAACTACACGACATCTATCTGAAATATGGGTATCCGCTAGCTGATGGGGTCAAAAAGCGTTTCACCTCCAAGGATATCATTAAAGAATAGTGTCCAGTTTAAATATTTTTATGTGCTATCGGGTTTGAATCAGTATTTTATTTTTTCTCTTGACCCTGACATGATGTCAAGGTTTAGGATTCATTATGACAGGGTTCAGAAAAATAAAAAATTCATTAATAAAAAGAGAGAAATATGAAATTGATTAAAACTGATTTAAAAATCAATACCGTCTTCTATTTTGGGTCATCCCTATGAAATTTATCTTCGTTCAACAGAATCTGGCGTTCCCGAAACAGACTTTCTCACCCAGATTTGTTTTCCCCTTAAAACGGTTTGATTAACACCCATGAACGAAATGAATAATAAAAAGGGGCCAAATCTTCAGTTGACTCTTGTTCGATAAAATATGCAGACTAAACAAGAAACATGCTGCCGGAATTCAGGGTAAACCCAATCGTTTGTTGAATCAATATGCTGGGCTTGGTTTATCCATTTCTCCAGGAATGGGATAATATTGCTTTAAAAATATCGGGTTAAAGGATCTGGTTTAAAAACTTTTGGGTTCGATCCCATTTGGGGTGGGTGAAAAATTTGTCTGGATGATTTTCCTCCACAATTTCCCCACCATCCATGAATATAATCCGGGTAGCTACCTGTCTTGCAAATCCCATTTCATGGGTCACACAGATCATGGTCATGCCGTCATGGGCAAGATCCTGGATCACATCCAGCACCTCTTTTACCATTTCAGGATCCAGGGCGGATGTTGGTTCGTCAAACAGCATGATTTTGGGATTCATGCACAAAGCCCTGGCAATGGCGACACGCTGCTGCTGACCGCCGGAAAGCTGGCCTGGCATTTTCTGAGCCTGGTCTCCTATTCGTACCCGTTCAAGCAATGCCATGGCAGTTTCTTTGGCTTTTTTTGTTGGTATTTTAAGAATCCAGATGGGGGCCAAGATAAGATTTTCCAAAATGGTCAGATGGGGGAAAAGATCAAAATTTTGAAACACCATTCCCACTTCTCTGCGCACCAATGCAATATTCTTCATATTGTTTGTCAATGGTGTGCCCCCAACAAGAACTTCTCCTTTTTGATGTTCTTCAATTCTGTTAATGCAGCGGATAAGGGTTGATTTGCCGGATCCTGAAGGGCCGCATATGACAATTATTTCTCCTTTATCCACATGCATATTAATATTTTTAAGCACATGAAAATTGCCGAACCATTTGTTTAAATTTTTAATTTCTATTATTGGATTCATAAAATATCTCCTACAATTACCATTGGTTACGACGCTCAATGGATTTGCCATACTGGCTCATGGAAAAACAGATAACCCAGTAGATCAGGGCGCAAAAAACATAGGCTTCGGCATCATACCCCAACCACTCAGGGTCCTGAGCTGAGGCTTTGATCATTCCAAGGAAATCAAGCAGGCCCACAATAATAACAAGGGAGGTATCTTTGAACAATGCCACGCACCGGCCGATAAGAGAGGGTATTACATGGCGCAGAGCCTGGGGTAAAATTACAAAAAGCGTGACCACCCAGCCCGGAAGCCCTAGGGAATCAGCAGCTTCTATCTGTCCCTGGGGAATGGCCTGGAGACCGCCTCGTACCACTTCTGCGATATAGGCCGAGGAAAACAATATAATACCGATCTGTATCCTTAAAAGGTTGTTGATATCCATGCCCCGGGGCAGAAAAATGGGCAACATAACAGAGGCCATGAACAAAATTGTGATCAAAGGAACTCCTCTTATGGATTCGATTATGCCCACACACATGGATTTTACAATGATCATTTTTGACCGTCGACCCAGAGCCAAAAGTATGCCCAGAGGAATGGACATGATAATACCAATGGCGGCAAGTCCCGTGCTGAGCATGAGCCCTCCCCATAGGGACTGGTCCACAAATTGTAACCCCATTCCCCCATTAATCAGATAATACAGGGGCACGGGTAAGAAGAACCAGAGTCCCGTTAATATCTTTACCCTCAGCAGACGAAAGGCGGTTATGGCGCATACAAGCACAAAAAGAAAAAAGGCCAGAACCGGACGCCATAAAAATTGTTCAGGGTACAGCCCCAGCATGAGTACTCGAAACTTGACAAAAATAAACGTCCAGCAGGCTCCTGTTTTTTCAATTACCCCCTCTGTGGTATCTGGCACAGCAGACATGCTCCAGTTTGCATCAATGATCATCCAGGAGATAAGCGGAGGAAGGATTTTGTATAAAAATCCAAGGGCTGCAATAGTGAGTATGGAATTGAGTGTACTGGGAAAAAGGTTTTGTTTCAGCCAGCCAATGATGCCAACGGATTCCAAAGGAGCTGGAAGGTCAGGACCGGGTTTGAAAACCTGCAATTTATCTTTTATAACTGATCCTGGGGCAACCGATTTCTGGATATCTGATAAAGGGATCATGGTCTATCTTCCAATAAGCTGAACTTTTGCATTCAGCCAGTTCATGATCATGGAAACGATCAGGTTTATGGTCATATAAACACCCATCCAGATAGCAATCACTTCAATGGCCTGGTCATTCTGGCCAATAATGGTCCCACCAATGGAGACCATGTCAGGATACCCAATGGCAACGGCCAGGGAAGAATTTTTAACAAGGCTTGTGTAATCATTTGTGGTGGCAGGAATAATCACCCTCAAAGCCTGGGGCAGAATCACCTTTCTCATGGTAAGAATTGGGGTCAATCCCAAAGCCTTGGATGAGTTGATCTGGCCAATGCTCACAGACTGGATGCCGCTTCTGACATTTTCACCAATAAAAGCGGCCGTGTATAAAACAAGTCCAGTCATTAGGGCTGAAAATTCAGGGCGAATCACAAGCCCCCCTTTAAAATTAAACCCTTTTAAAAGTGCAAATTCCCAGGACAAAGGCCCCTTGGTCATCCACCATGCGATGGTGGGAAGTGTAACAACGGCAATAAGTCCCAAAGTAAAGGATGGAATAATCCTGCCGGTATTTCGGTGAAGTCTTGTGGCATATCGATCAATGAAAAATGCAACCACTATTCCGGCAAAAGCTGCTAGTACAACCCAAAAGAAGCCTGCCTCGGGTATGGGTTTAGGCAGGTAAATCCCTCGATTGTTCAAAAAAAACCCGGTAAATGGTATCAGACTTTTTTGGGGAATAGGCAATGCGGCAAGGGCAATGGAATAGGTAAAGAACAGGGTCAAAAGCAGGGGGATATTTCTTAGGATCTCCACATATATTTCTGCCAATTTTGAAATAAGCCAATTGTTTGAAACCCTTGCAACACCCACAAAAATGCCCAGGATGGTGGCAAGGATAATCCCCATAAAAGCCACATAAAGAGTGTTGATAATTCCCATAAGAAAAGCATAGCCATAGGAATCGGCCGGGGAATATGGCAACAGAGAATTGCTGATGGGCATACCGGATTCCAGGGATAAAAATCCAAATCCAGAAGCAATATTCCGGGCTTCCAGATTCGCCTGGGTATTGACCAAAAGTCCCTGGGCCCCATAAAAAATAATGCCCAGAACAACGGTCTGGAGTACCAAGGTTTTGATACTGAATTTTGAAAAGAAACGCGCCAATGGTTTCAAAGGATTTGCCTTGTGATTTTTTTTTGGGAGAACTGATTGAAAAGCAATTGTTTAAAATGTTCTTTAACAATAAATCAGGGGCAAAGACAAGCTTTGCCCCCTGTTATGGATGAATAATTAAATTATCGGATGGGCAATGCGTACATCAGTCCGCCATTGGTCCATAATTTATTAATGCCCCTAGGGATATTTAGTTTTGTGGCAGGCCCAAAGTGGCGGTCATAAATTTCACCATAGTTGCCTACAGCCTGGATTGCCCGAACCATCCAGTCTTTATCAAGGCCTATATAGCTGCCAGTATCACCAGATTTGCCCAGCATTCGCTGAACAACGGGATTTTTTGATTTTTCTTTCATTTCCAGAACATTGGCAGCTGTAATACCATATTCTTCAGCGGCAATTAGTCCATTGATAACCCAGGTGACGATATCTTTCCACTGGTTATCACCATGACTTACCAGGGGAGCCAGGGGTTCCTTGGAAATGACTTCAGGCATGATTTCATGATCGTTGGGGTTGGACAGGGTGGTCCTTAAAGCGGCCAATTGGCTGACATCTGTGGTAAAACAATCACACCGTCCCGTGGCATAGGCATTTAGTGCTTCTTTTTTACCATCAAAAACAAGTGCTTCTATTTTAAGCCCATTGGCCCTTGTAAAATCCGCCAGATTCAATTCCGATGTTGTGCCTGCAGTTACACAGACGGTGGCTCCATCAATTTTGGTTGCAGAATCCACGCCTAATGCCTTAGGGATCATGAACCCCTGGCCGTCGTAAAAAACGATTTTTGTGAAATCAACCCCTTGTTTTCCATCCCGCTTCAAGGTCCAGGTGGTGGTTCTGGACGTCAAGTCCACCTGACCGGAAGAGACCGCAATGATTTTTTGTTTGGATGCCAAAGGAACAAATCTTATTCTTTGGGAATCTGATAGAACTGCGGCCGCCACAGCCCTTGCCATGTCCACATCAAAACCCACCCATTTCCCGGTGGAATCAGGAATTGAAAATCCTGGAACGCCTTCGCTGATACCGCATGCTAAAATATTCTTTGACCTGACATCTTCCAAGGTACCTGCCCATGCGAAAGATCCGATCATGATAAAAGTCAATACCATAATACCCAATAATTTATTCAAAACAATTTCCCCTTTTTAAAGTTGAAGCAAACCAAATTTGAGAATTATAAAAAAAATATGACACATTCAATACAAAACCATTATTTTTCAAATCATCATCATCATTACTAATAACCAACTCGCATATTTAGGACAATCACTTGTATTTTGTCAAGAAATGTATAAAAAATGATTAAAAGAGAAGATTATGAAATTTTAAGAAGGACTATTCTCTATAGTTGGAGGCATGGTTTTAAGATAGCAGATAAGGTCGCTCAATGGCATTGGCTTTGCGTAATAGTACCCTTGAATCAGTTCACAATTATATTTTTCCAAAAGTTCAAGTTGTTCTTTTGTCTCGACCCCTTCAGCAACCACAGCGAGGCCTAAATTTTTGGCCATCAAAATGATGGTTTCCACGAGATTGGCATCATTCTGATCAATAGCGATATCATCAATAAACGACTTATCTATTTTCAGTGTGCTGATGGGCAAATTTTTCAAATAATACAGGGAAGAGTAACCGGTCCCGAAATCATCTATGGCAATGGAAAGTCCCGCTTCTTTGAGAATGTTTAATTTTTTTACCGTTGAATTCAGGTCTGTCATCATGGCGGTTTCAGTGATTTCAATCTCGATGGACGACGCTAAAAGGTGATGGGTCTTTATTACATTCAATATATTTTCCACAATGTCAGGCTGTTTGAATTCAAGGGGAGACAGATTGACTGAAACCGTTAATGGAAAGCTGAATTTATCCTGGATATTCTGAAGTGCCTTGCAGGATTCTGCAAGAACGTACTGACCCAATTGCACTATAAGCCCTGTCTCCTCGGCCATGGGAATAAACTCTGCCGGGCTTATCATTGTGCCATCTTTTTCTCGCCAGCGAACCAGGGCCTCCATACCAAGCACTCGTTGTGTCGAAGGTTGCACTTTGGGCTGATAATATACCATAAATTCTTTATTAACGAGAGCTGCCCTGAATTTTTTAATCATATTCATTTTATACGATGCAAGGCGATTCAGTTTTGGCGTAAACATATTATAGCAGTTCTTTCCGCCGATTTTGGATTGATACATGGCCATATCTGCATTTTTCAACAATGTTCCGGCTGTGTTGCCATCTTCAGGATACAGAGCGACACCGAGGCTGAGGGAAACGATTAGCTCATGATTATCAACAGAAAAAGGCTCTTTCATGCTTTCAAATAACCGATGGACAAGTTCAATGGCCTCTTGCGGGGAGTTGATATCAACTGCAATGATAAGGAATTCATCACCGCCGAGACGTGCAGTGGTATCTTGCTCTCGGGTTATGTCCTTCAACCGGGCACCTAAGGTTTGCAGCAGGAAATCTCCGCTGGGGTGTCCCAGGCTGTCATTGAAATATTTGAAATTATCCATGTCGATGAAGATGACAGCCACCATATTGTTTTTTCTTTTGGCGTTTTTCAGTGCCATTGAAAGTCTGTCATGGGCCAGATACCGGTTTGGAAGACCGGTTAATGCATCATGATACGCCTGATGCTCAATTTTCTCCTGCTGTGATTTTATTTCTGCAATGTCGTGGAATACAGCAACATAATGTGAAATATTCCCGTCACGCTGTTTTATAGAACTGATATTCAGAATTTCCGGATAGGCTTCTCCATTTTTTCTTCTGTTCCAGATTTCTCCTGTCCAATATCCTTGAGTCTTCAGGTGTTTCCACATTTCTTTATAAAATGAATCATCATGCCGGTTGGATTTTAAAATTCTTGGATTTTGTCCGATCACATCTTCTATGCTATATCCCGTAATATCTGTGAACGCTTTATTGATAAGGACTATGTTCCCGTCAAAATCAGTAATACTGATCCCTTCCAAAGCATTCTCAAACACTTTTTCAAAAATCTTTAATTGTTCGACAGCTTTTATTCTTTCCACCACCTCCTGGTTCAGTTCATGATGGGTAATTGCAAGTTTGGCCATATAATCATTAAAATGGGTAGCCAGGCGCCCGATCTCCCCACTGGCATTTTCGTCTGCCCGAATGTTGAATGTACCTAAACTTGCCTGATCCATTTCCAGTGCCAGTTTATCGAGAGGACGGGAGATAGATTTGCCCAGGTACAGGCTGATTGGCAGAATGATGAGAAGCATGATGCTAACGGCCGAAAATATAATCCAGTGAATTTTATTTAACGGCTCAAGAATTTCGTCAGTGTAGACCGAAGACACAATAAACCAGTCAAGGGAAGGGATGTGGTGGAAAAAAAATATTTGTTCTCTGGATTTTTCCCCGGTTTTTCCCCGCCATTCCATTTTAACGCTCCCGGTTTCAATCAGTTTTAATTTTGTAAAAAGTTTTTCCCATAGACCTGAGTCTTTTAAACCTGAGATATTTCCTTTTATCTGTTGGTGAACCAAAAAATTTCCGTCACCATCCAGGATAAAAGAAGACCCTGAGTGGCCAAACCGGAACGAGAGGATGTCGGATCGGATATTCTTAACATCAAAAAGGGAAATGAATTCCTCACGATAGCTTGAAACAGACACAATCCAGTCCCAGGGTTTAAAATAGGACATATACAATGCTTTGGGCCGCTCTTTCATTTCACCCGGGTTCTTCCAGTTATATTCGATATAGCCCTGTTTTTCTCTCATCTGTTTTTGGATAAACTCATATTGGGAAAAAGTCTGATTTTTCATCTCTTTAACAGGATGAACCGCAACAATACCGTCACTTGTCAATGCATAAATATAGCCGGTATCTCCTATGGTTTGACTTAAAAGAATTTTTTCAGCCAGTTGTTTTGCATAAAAAAGATCCATCTGGCCTGAATCCACATCTTTTTGGAGCTGCACAAGGATATCCACATTTTTTTCCCCGATCCCCTGTAGATACTTTAGGATAGATACTTTAATGGCAGTATCAATGGACTCCTGGATTGAATGTAAGGAAGCGGTTAAATCTTTAACGATATTTTCCTGGACGATATTCCTTACAAGAGAATTTATTGCCCATCCCGAACTGATCAATGCAAATAAAATCAGAAAAGAGGTCCATAGCATCAACTGGTATCGTATGGACAGTTTCTTAAAAATTTTCATAGGTATATACGCTTTTTGTTAATGGATACTCAAAGATAGTAAGATACTGGTTGTTTTTAATACTGCGAACCTAACATAAAATCAACCCTATTCAACCCACTATATGTCGTTTCACCCCAAAAAAAGTTGCTTATTTTAAAGTATGGCCTGCTCTTTGGGCGGATGGGTTTTCAGGTACCCAAGCAGGTTCAATCCGTTGAGATTGAGTTGGATACTGGCGGTGGGAAACACGGTATTGCCGGACAAATAATATTTCTGGCGCATTTCTAAAAAATCATTTGAGATCTCATTGTGTGAATATAGAATTGTTCGTTTGAGGGTAAATTCTAATATGAATAATACCTCTCAGGAAAATATGCAAAATAACAAAACGCAATAATAATTTTTTTATCACGGAAACATACCGGAACAGCGGCTGCTACCAATAAGGTCAAGTGCGGCACGGGCACGAATATTCTAAAACTTGAAGGCGGTTTCTCCCTGGATTTAACCGAAATCGCCAACAATAAACTATCATTGCATTCTGATCAGTATTTTTTTTCGAATAATATATATTATCATTTGGGTCCATCCAGTGGGTCATCCAGAATTTTTACAACAGGGAAATAATAATAAATCCTTGCTTCTAAATAAAATACTTGCGACAGTATAGCCGATTTTTGACCTGGCTTGAAAAAA
>JAFLJU010000234.1 GCA_022712835.1 Desulfobacteraceae bacterium | reverse complement strand
TTTCTGGGGGGCAACAAACCGGTTGACCCCTTAAAGATAGGTCTGGTATATTCGATCTTTTTAGAGAATATTATCCGTATATAAATATAGAAGGGAAAATAACATGGAAACGTCTAAATCCAATACACTGTTTAATGCAGCCAAAATACTTATTCCGGGTGGGGTGAACTCTCCTGTTCGGGCATGTGGCTCTGTGGGCGGTCAGCCGGTTTTTATTGAAAAGGGAGACAAAAGCCGCCTCTATGATGTGGATGGGAATGTCTATATCGATTATGTTCTTTCATGGGGACCGCTTATTTTAGGACATCGGCCACCTGAAGTGATTAAAGCCCTTGAAACGGTGCTTGGGACTGGAACCAGCTTTGGTGCCCCCACTGCCCTTGAAACCGAATTGGCTCAATTGGTGGTCGACATGGTGCCTTCCGTGGACATGATCCGCATGGTCAATTCCGGTACGGAAGCCACCATGAGTGCCATTCGTCTGGCCCGGGGGTATACAGGCCGGGATATTATTATCAAATTTGACGGATGTTACCATGGTCATGCCGATACTTTGCTGGTGGCTGCCGGATCCGGGGTAGCAACCCTTGGTATCCCGGGAAGCCCGGGAATACCGGAAGCAGTTATTTCAAACACTCTGTCACTGCCGTACAATGATATTGAGGGATTTGAAAAACTTATGACCGAAAAGGGAGACCAGGTGGCCTGCGTGATTATTGAACCCGTTGCTGGCAACATGGGGATGGTACAACCCAAGGAGGGGTTTCTTGAAAGTTTGAGAACTATGACAAGCAAGCATGGGGCTGTGCTGATTTTTGATGAGGTGATGACCGGGTTTCGGGTTGCCAAAGGATCTGCTCAAGGGTATTTTAAGATCACACCGGATCTTTCCTGTTTCGGGAAGATCATTGGTGGTGGACTGCCTGTGGGGGCTTATGGGGGAAGAAAAGAGATCATGGATCACATAGCGCCGGTGGGATCTGTCTACCAGGCAGGGACGCTGTCTGGAAACCCCTTGGCCATGGCTGCTGGCATTGCGACCCTTACGGTCCTTAAGGATGATGCGGTGTATGCTGAACTGGATCGAAAAACCCATCGTTTGATCAAAGGGTTGCAGGCGGCCGCAGATGATGCCAAAATCCCAATGAAGACAGGTCACATTGGATCCATGGCCGGTTTTTTCTTTACCGAAAGGGAAGTATATAATTTTGAAGATGCCAAGACCTGTGATTTAGAACGGTTTGCCTTGTTTTATCAGGGGATGCTGAGTCGTGGGGTTTATCTGGCGCCTTCCCAGTTTGAGGCATGCTTTGTTTCTTTAGCTCATACTAACGAGGATATTGATATTACGATTGAGGCTGCCCGGGCGGTCATGGCAGATCTTTAATGGAGAAGGGTAAAATTAAAAAAATACATCTGGTTGCTGCCTGTGGAACCGGAATGGGGACCCTTGCTTGTATATTACAGGAAATGGGGTACCAGGTAACCGGGTCGGACCAGAATATCTATCCGCCCATGAGCGATTTTCTGGCGGAAAAAGGAGTCAAACTTTTTTCAGGATTTACGCAGGATAACCTGGCCCATCACCCGGATCTTGTGATCATCGGCAATGCGGTTGGCCGGGAAAACCCGGAAGCGAAAGCGGTGCTTGATCAAAATATTGCTTACCTGTCCATGCCCCAGGCGGTGAATCAGTTCATTGCCAAGGGAAAGAAAATTATTCTGGTTACCGGCACCCATGGCAAGACCACCACCTCATCCATCATGGCCCATTTGCTTGAAACAGCCGGGCTTTCCCCTTCTTTTCTGGTGGGGGGGATTTTACGGGATTTTAATTCCAGCTTCCAGATCGGTTCCGGGGAGTATATGGTCATAGAAGGGGATGAATATGATACGGCCTTTTTTGATAAAGGCCCAAAGTTCATGCATTATGATCCCTATATCACCATCATGACCGGGGTGGAGTTTGACCATGCGGATATTTTCAAAGATATTGACCATGTCAGGGATATTTTTTCTCAGTTTGTCCGAAAAATAGAGCCCGATAGTCATATTGTTGCCTATATGGAAAATGAACTTCTGAACCAGATTTTGAAAGGGTGCACAGCAACGGTTGAAACTTATGGGCAGGATGGGGACTGGCAGTTTTCCGATCATGGACAAATCGCCGGAAGGACCCATGCCTGGATTTGCGGACCGAACGGGAAATTTGATATTGAAACCGGGCTTGTGGGTCGGCATAATTTGATGAATACCTTGGCCTGTGTGGCTGTGGCAAAAAAAATGGGTATCCCTGATGGGATTGTGAAAACCGCGCTATCCACATTCTCCGGTGTAAAACGACGTCAGGAAATCAGGGGGATTAAGCGGGGCATCACGATCATGGATGATTTTGCCCACCACCCAACTGCGGTCAGGGAAACCATTGCAGCGGTAAAACCCTTTTATGAAAAGGGGCGGGTGATTGCCGTGTTTGAACCCAGAACCAATACCAGCATGCGCCATTTTTTCCAGCAGACATATCCAGAAGCTTTTTTGCTGGCCGACAAGGCAATTATTTGCAACCCCTGTGTAAAGAAAGATATTCCGGAAGATCAGCGATTTTTCCCGGAGCAATTGGTGACCGATATCAATGGGAAGGGGGGGGACGCACTCCATTTTGAAACACCGGACACCGTGATTGATTATTTGATCCCTGAATTGAGAGAAAATGACCTGGTGTTGATTATGTCCAACGGTGGGTTTGGTAACATCCATTCCAGACTTCTTGCGAGATTATAATGAGAAAGGCTGCGTGGATTCGTATTTTTGGTATTGGTGTTTTTCACATGTTTTTGTATATGTATTTGGTTCCCTTTGTGATTTACCCGCGATATGGAAGTAACGGATTGGTGTTTACAGTTATCACAGCTGTGATAATTTCCATAGCGGTTCTGGGAACCCTATGGATTGGTAAGAAAAAAAACAGTTAAAGGAGATAAAATGACCCAGATAGAAAAGATAGAATGGGACCCAAAATTCAGTGTAGATATTGAAGAAATAGACGATTGTCAGAAAAAAATGTTTGAGATGTTTAATGAACTCATTGATATGAAGAATATGGACGATGATTCAAAAGCCTATACTAATTTTGTTTCCGATATAAATGATTTTTGTAAACTATATTTCTCCAAGGAAGAAAAAATCTTAAAGAAAAGAGCATATCCTGATTTTGACACCCATAGCAAATCCCATCGCCAATTCATCAGAAGTGTTATGAGTTTGCGAAGAGAACTAGCTGACGATGCCAACAAACTGACATTAGATGCAATTGTGGAGTTAAGGGATTGGCTAATTAAGCATATAGAAACAAGTGACTCACTTTATGTTCCCTTTATGAGAATTCATCAGTATGTGGATGATCGAAATAAAAAATAATTAAAGTCTATATCTCAATTGACGATACCATGGTCATACTGAGGGTTGAATGATAACCTAAAACTACTCGGAAAATATCATGGTATTTGATTATAAAATATTACCGATTCGAAATGAAGATTTAGAGGCTCCTGATCCGATACGCGGATTCTCCAGGCGCAGATCGACGGTTACAAGAAAACTGAAACGGGACAGACGAAAATCCCCCCTCGACAGAAGGCAAAGTGTCAGGGATGGGGTTATCGTAAGTCTATCTTTTAAGAGTAATCGACGAAAGATCCGGGACAGAAGAAACGTATCCGGAGGAAGAAGAAAACCGGGTTTCCGTAATAATATTGTGTTGTAGAAAAAGATTTATCCTTACGAACAGGGGCCTTTTTTTATTTTTTAAAGCGTCCTCTGTTTCTTTTGGTTTTGGTTTTCCCCACATCTATAAAAATGTATTTTGTTTGTTTTCTAAAAAAGGTCTGTCCGAGACAGACCTTTATTTTTTTTAAAAAGGCTGTTACAACCCTCAAGGTTTTATCATGAGGAACTTTGTGGATATGACACGGCAATTAAAATTAGATCTTTCTATTTTACACGACCTTCAATTGGTTTCCCATCTGGATTATTATTTTGCAAAAAACATGGGTCAGGTGTTTCATGAGACCTCTGACCTGGTTCTTGTTTCCTGTGCCTTGGTATCAAAGGCCTTGGCCGATGGGCATATTTGTTTGGATCTTAAAAGCCTGGCTTGCACCCGATTAAATTTGTTTGAGCAAGATATTTGTATCAACTTACCGGGCCTTGAAGAATGGGTAAAAACTCTGGCCGGATCTTCCATGGTGGGCAAAGAAGTCGCCGAAACTGGCAGTGATAAAGACACAGATCCGGAAAGGGCATTTCCCCTGGTTTTGGACAAGAACTCCCATCTGTATTTATCCCGGTATTATGATTTTCAGAAACGTTTGGTGGCAAATTTGTGTTCACGGGTAGCATTTTCCCAAGTGCCAATCCAAGTACTTAAGGATAAGGTATTTATTGGCAGGCACCTGGACCCTCTTTTTATGGGCCAGAGTCAGCTACAGGTGGGAAAACAAAAAGAGGCTGTTCAAAAAGCATTGGCCCATAATTTTTTGGTGATTTCAGGTGGGCCAGGTACCGGGAAGACCCATATCACCACAATGATCAAGACCCTTCTGGATCTATATGCAGGTTTCTGTAATACGCGTTTACCAAGAATCATTTTTGTGGCCCCAACGGGAAAGGCAGCCGGAAGGCTTACGGGAGGGCGCACCATTCATTCGGTCTTAAAGCCTATAAAGGGGTCAACCCATTTTGTGTACACAAAACACAATCCCCTGCCCGTTGATGTGGTAATCGTGGATGAGGCATCCATGATTGACATCGCTTTGATGACAAGACTCTTGGAAGCCATTCCCCTGGATGCAAAGGTTATTTTATTGGGGGATAAAAACCAGTTGTCTCCGGTGCAGGCAGGCGCGGTGTTTAATGATATCTGCCGGGTAAAAGCCCTTGAATCCCATTTGGTGTTTCTGGCATATAATTTTAGATCCAGGGGAAAAACAGGTATTGAAAATCTGGCCAGGGCCATAAATCAAAATGATGTCAGCACAATGGAAACCATTTTAACGGATGCCTGCTATCCGGATATCGAATTTGAAGAGAGCCTGGGTGAAGAGAGTCTGGATCAAATTCTTGAAAAGTATATCATTAAGGGGTATGCCCCTTTGATGGGACAGACCGACATTTTTAAGGGGTTGGAAAACCTGGACAATTTCCGGATTCTTTGCGCCCACAATAAAGGGGTTGCCGGAACATTACAAATTAATCATCTTTGTGAAAAGATTTTGCGGTCCCGGGCTAATTTTGATATAAGAAAGCACTTTTTCAGGAAAATTGTGATGATCGGTGTAAATGATTATCCCCGGGGGCTTTTTAATGGTGACACAGGAATCGTTCATGAAGAAAACTCGATTATTAAGGCAGAATTCAGGGATTCAACGGACAATGTCCGGCAATTTCGGTACCTGGAGCTTCCGGCCCATGATACTGCATTTGCTATCACCATCCACAAGAGCCAGGGGTCGGAATTTGACACGGTGTTGATCATTATTCCGGATAAATTGTCTCCTGTTGTCACCCGGCAATTATTGTATACCGGGGTAACACGGGCCAGAAAAAAGGCGATTGTTGTGGGCAGTCTTGATGTAATCAAAGAGGCCATGACCTTGACCCAGGATAAGAGTTCACCCATTGGGGCTTTGTTGGAACAACGGCTTTGTCGGAATAAATAAATATTTAACGGAAAGAATAATTTGAAAAAAAAAGAAAGTTTACCCAACCAAATATGGATGTTTTTTTGTTCGGTTAAATTAACCGTCTATACCCTGGTGCTTCTGGCAGGCACATCCATCATCGGAACCATTGTGCTGCAAAATGGCTCTCCCCAGCAGTATATAAACCTTTATGGCAAAGGTTTTTACAATCTGATCACGGTATTAAAGATTGATGATATGTACCATGCCTGGTGGTTTCTTTTCCTGCTGTTGCTCTTGTGCATAAATATCATTGTCTGTTCCATTGAAAGACTTAGCTTAACCTGGAAAATTATTTTTCCGGGAAACGTTACGTTTAATCCGGATCGTTTTAGGCATCTAAAAAATAAGGAAACATTTACCACAACTCGTGAGTTTGAAACCCTTTCAAGTGAGTTCCAAGCGATTCTATCCAAAAAAGTGGGGAAAGTTATATATGAGAAAACCGAAAAAGGTTGTGTAATCTATGCTGAAAAAGGCCGCTGGTCCCGCCTGGGGGTCTATGTGGTCCATGCCAGTATTATTCTCCTGGTGGTCGGCGCATTAATTGGTGCCATGTTTGGTTTTAAGGCGAATCTGCGGTTGGATGAAGGTGCCAAAGCGGATGTGCTTTTTACCACCAAATCCAGAACCCCCATTCAACTTCCCTTTTCCATCCAATGCAATGAGTTTGAGGTGCGCTTCTATGACTCGGGTGCCCCGGAGGAATTTCGCTCCAATCTGACTATCTTTGAAGATGGGAAAGAAAGTTTTACCAAGGATATCCGAGTGAACCAGCCCTTGAGATATAAAGGGATTAATATATTTCAGTCTTCCTATGGAACGGCAGCTCCGGATAACGCGCTATTTGAAATTGTGGACAATGCCACCCAGGACAGCATTACGAAACGTCTTAAAATCGGTGATGAAATCCAATTGCCAGGGAATGCGGGAATATTCAAATTCGAAGGTTTTTTACCCAATTTTAAATTTAGGGAACATAATCTGGGGGAAGCATTCTTTGGAACAGTAACCTTAACAGGTAAGGAGGGCTTTCAGATACCCCTTCCCATGAAATTTCCCACCTTTGACAAGATGAGAAAAGGTCAGTTTTCTTTTGTTGTTAAAGAATTTGATAAGAGTTATTATACAGGGCTTCAGGTCACAAAGGATCCGGGAATATGGTACGTATATGCGGGGTTTATCCTGATGATTCTGGGATGCTGGATCACCTTTTTTATCTCCCACCAATCCTATTTTATTGAGATCAAAAAATCAGACCAAAAGACAATCGATGTTCTGGTATCGGGCAAAGCCAACCGGAACAGTTATGGTATGATGCTTAAAATTAAGAAATTTGCAACCACATTAAAGGATAAATAATGCCCATGAACAGTTCTATTATATTATCAGCCACCACATTTATTTATGCACTGGCTTCGGTTTTTTACATTGGGTCCTTTTCATTTAAAAAACAAGTATTGGCCAGTGCCGGCTTCTGGGTGATTGTGGTCGGGTTTATCGGCAATACAACCGGGATCATTCTGCGGTGGGTGGAGTCCTATCAAATGGGATACGGGCATGCCCCCTTTTCCAATATGTACGAATCCCTTGTCTTTTTTTCCTGGACCGTTGCGGTATTGTATATTTTTGTTGAATTCAAATACAAGGAAAGCATCATTGGTGTTTTTATCTCTCCTTTGATCTTTTTGGCCATTGCCTATGCCTCTTTTGATCCCAACATCAGCTCCAAAATCAGCCCATTGATTCCGGCTCTGAAAAGCAATTGGCTCATTGCCCATGTCATTTCCTGTTTCCTGGGGTATGCAGGGTTTGCCCTGGCATTCGGGTTCAGTTTTATTTATTTTGTCAAACCCAAAAATCCCAAAAGTACTTCTGTTTTTGCCCGGTTGCCTTCCTGGGAGATGATTGATGAATTGACCTATCAGATGATAGTATTTGGATTTTTATTTTTGACCATCGGTATTATCACAGGAGCTGTTTGGGCCAACTCTGCCTGGGGTAAATACTGGTCCTGGGATCCCAAGGAAACCTGGTCTTTGATTACCTGGTTTGTCTATGCCATTTTTCTGCATCTGCGGATGATGCGGGGCTGGCATGGTGCAAAACTTGCCTGGGTTTCCATCCTGGGGTTTGTAGCGGTTATGTTTACCTATTTTGGGGTGAACTATTTGCTTTCAGGTCTTCACAGCTATGGATGAAAAAAAGATGAAAATTAGATAAGCACAGCAAGATGCGATTTGCAAAAAGGGGATATCTTTAATCAAGATGTCCCCTTTTTATATGGAGGAATAGCCTTGTGTTTTGCAGTGATATAATAGACGGGATTCATTGGTTTCTGGCTAATTTACCTTGACAAGGAAACAAGATATTTATATATAAAAACGCAAATTATAAGATAGCGGACGTTATTGCGGATGTGCAAGGAATGCTGTCTGCAAAGGAAATAAGCCCAGACCAAGGTCTGGACGAACTGGTTAAAGTAACATCAACATTTTAACATTGATGGAGTTTTCATGAGTAAAATAGAAAACGAAGATGAAAATGGTTCCATGGATGGTGCAGGGGAAGGCACTGGTGGTGAACCGAAAGATGACAAAGGCCTGGGGCTGGGTGTCATCTTTTTTATGGCAGCGTTTCTGGTATGTTTTTTGTCCGGTTGGCTGCTTTTCCCCAAGTTGCTTTATTCAAAAAAAGAGCAACCTTTTAATTTTGATCACGTGCTTCATACCGAGGAAGCCGGTGATTGTGAAACCTGTCACTTCTTGAGAGAAGATGGCACATTTTCCGGGATGCCCAATCTTGAATCCTGTATGGAGTGCCATACAGACGAGCCCATGGGTGAAACAGAAGATGAAGCCATTTTTGCAAGCGAGTATGTGGCAAAGGAAAAAGAGGTCCCCTGGTTTGTTTATTCAAAGCAGCCCGATTGTGTCTTTTTCTCCCATGCAGCGCATATTAATGCAGCGGGTATGGATTGTAAATCGTGCCATGGTCCCATTGGTGAATCCACCACTTCAAAACCATATGAAGAAAACAGAATCACCGGTTATAGTCGTGATATCTGGGGGCAAAACATCTGGGGAATTAAAAAACATTCCTATGATCGGATGAAAATGGATGACTGCGCAGCGTGTCACAAAGAAGAAACAGGCCACCAGGGTTATTGTTTCCAGTGTCACAAATAAGCGGCCTACAATACAAGAATTTCAAACTTTATAGAGGACTAACTTATGAAAGTTGATAGAAGAAGCTTCTTGGGATTGGGCCTAGGCGCAGTTGCGGGTGTTGTGGTTTCCCCGGTTGGGTTGAAACTGACAGATGATTCTTCCATTTGGACCCAGAACTGGCCTTGGACTCCTGTCCCGGTTGACGGCGAAATATCCTATGATAAATCGGTGTGCAACCTATGCCCGGGAAACTGTGGTATCAGTGTTCGAAAAATAGC
>JAFLJU010000608.1 GCA_022712835.1 Desulfobacteraceae bacterium | reverse complement strand
CGGGGGGAGATCCAGACAGATTCGGCAAATGCCAGTGCAAGTCAGCACATCCGGGAGATTACCCTGACCACGGGAGAGCAGTTTTCTTTTTCAGTCCAGGGAGATTTAAACGAGCAGGAACTTGCGGATATCGAAGCCATTATCAAGGGCGTGGATAGCATTGCAGCCGAAGTGGCCGAAGGGGATATGGATGAGGCATTTGAAAAGGCGATGTCCATGGGTAATTATTCCTCTGTTTCCATGTATTCTGCTGAAATTTCCCATCAGCGTTCCTATTCTGTGTCCGAAGAGACAAGATCAACCTCGTATGGACCTTCGTCTGGTTCAGCTCCTGGCTTGGGAGCCGATGGGGGAAATCCCCAGGGGTCCATACCGGTGAATCGTTTTGTTGAGAAAATGGCCCAGCTGATCGAGGATCAGGAGGAAAAGCTATTGGCCAAGGCCCAGCAACCCCTGACGGCCTTGTTCGAGCAGCTTCTGAAAAACAAAGAGGATACCGATGAAAAAGAGACCCTATCCTATGGCGCTCTGAAAACCATGGGGGAAGCGGTGAACCAATTGATCAGCGATTTATTGGAAAAGGCCTTTGAAACAACGTTGAATGATGTGGTATAGGGCTCTTCTTTCTACAATCGTGTTGAACCAGATTAGAATTCAAATAGAATCTGTCCGGTATCGATGGCTTTGTTCAGATCCTGGGTGATAGATTTTAAAAGTTTTTCATCACGGCTGTCACGTTCGGAACAGACTACCTTAACCACAAGGTTACGACCGTTTTTCTTTGCAAGATAGAGAGCCTTATCCACCAGAGAAAAAACATGTTTGACCCCCAGGTCGCCGGGGTGATGGTTAAAAAACGGATAAAAAATCAGGCCCAGGGAGCAGGTTATCCTGATTTCACGGTCGTCGGTCACCTTGAAGATCGAGTTTTCCACATTGAGACGAATCTTTTCGGCAAGGATGGAGAGGTTACTTTCCTCGGTATCCTTTAGGATGATGATAAACTCTTCTCCGCCAACGCGAGCAATTACATCATCCTGCCGGACCGTTTCACAAAGTATCTTGCTGAACTGCTTGAGCACCATGTCGCCGGAATCATGTCCATAGGTGTCGTTGACCTTTTTGAAGTGGTCGAGATCAATGCTGATAACGCCATAGCCACTTAGTTGAGATTGTTTTCTTTTATTCACACCTGTTTTTTCCATCCACAGGGAATTGATTTCATTTTCAACCCTTGGTTTTAAAATATCAAAGAGGTAATGTCTGTTTTTAAGGCCGGTTAAGGTATCGATTCTGGAGATTCTTTGGAGCGCTTTGTTTTTCATCACGAGCTCCTGGTTGAGCGTTTCCGTATTGAGCTTTTCCTTGTTGAGTTGTTCCATCAGCAAATTGTTATCATAGCCTAATACAAGGAACGCCCTTAAATCAGTGTTCATCTTCTTGGCGTTAATCGACATGATGGTAAAAAAGATCAGTCCAAGAATTGCCATGGCAGTTGTGATATCCGTTCCAAGGGTAAAAAGGATAGCGGTGGGAATAAAAAAGACAGTTATGGAATAGGAAAAAAACATGGACAGGTTGTTGTGATAGGAACCAAGGCTGCCTGCGACCATCCCCCCCACAATAAAATAAAGGAAAACCATGTACGTAAGCTGGTGGGTATTTATAAAAAAGAAACCCGCCGATCCGAACAAAAGTCCGGCAATAATAAAAGAAAGGAGCAACACCCTCTGCCAGAGGAGGTAGTCTTCTTGTTTATAGCCTCGCCGGTAAACCCCGATCACCACATACCGAACCATGACAAAACAAATGTTGGTTAAGCACCAAATAACCAGGTGTGGTTTTGGGACTATATCCCAAAGAATGATGGCAAGAATTGTTGAATTGACAAGGGTGGAGGGCATGCTCGTGAAGAGATTTCCCACAAGAATTTTGGTGCGTTCAATCTCCACATAGATTTCTCGGTCAGCGTTTGTGGTCATGCCAATTTTTATCCCAATATCGCTTATTTTGTTGTCTCCCTGCGAAAGTAACTGATGAATCAGCTGGCAAGGCAGGGCAATGAACATCGTTTTTCAATAAAAACCTATTTCTATCTAAAATACAAGCAATTTTTAATAGCATTCAACGATAGATTTATGCCAGGCACACCGATGGGAAATTATGCTTTGATTGTTTGGGTTGAGCGAGCATCCTGATCGATTTTACTTAATCTGCCTTTTCACCCGGGTCATGGGTGAATGTATAGGGCACTTCTTTTCTGCTGACCCCGAGAAGGGTTGAAAGGGAATTGTCACTGGATTTTATCTTTTCGTATTCAGCGGCAAGAGAGGATAGGTTGTCCCAGCCAGTATCAGAATTCATGAAGTCGACCAGGCTTGTTTTATTGGACTGAAAACTTTTGGTGAAATCCAAAATCTCATTGTTTGCGCTCAGCTGATTAAATGTTAGTAAGAATTCCGTGTCCTCATTCAAGGCGTTTTCCATTTTTGTTTTTTGGGGAAACTTCTCATTGATGGTGACGTCTCCTTTTTCATTCAGGGAAAAACTGATTTCTTGATTTTCATCAACACCCAGTTCTTTTATCAAAGAGGTGATTTTTGAGTCCACGATTTTTTCCTGGTTTTCAGCCGCGGTTTTAAAATCATTCAACTTGAGCCGGCCCGTGGGATTCAGTCCCATGGCCTCCCGTGTTCTTGCCTCGGCTACCCCTTTGGAAAGCGTAACCCTGTCCCCGGTTGGTGCCGATGGTTTTGTCTCTTTTTCCGTAGTTACTTCCGCGGATGTCACCGGGGTAGTGCTGGTGAGCTTTCCATTGGCGGTATAGTATGGATTGTTTAGGGTATTGTTAATCAGGGTCATTTTGTTTCCTTTTCAATAATATTTCAGTCGTTTTTTTACTGATTTGCAATTTTCGTACCAGTAAAAAGAAGTAAATATTGCCATGTAAATAAAGGGGTTGGTTAAATGCTCAGCATTTGCAAGGGAGATATTTAAGGAAAAAAATGCCTGGCTTGATTTGAAAAAGGAAAATGTATCCGGGTGGTTTTTGTGGGGGGGTACACACGCTTTGGTAAAGCAGCTAATCGCCGCTATTGTTCAGGGGGAAACAATAAATTTTTGTTTCCCCCCTTTTGATGGATGTGTAAGCGGGGTATTTTTATTAGATCAGATGATGTCGGGTTAATGCCGAGGTAACAATGAGGTCAACCAGCTGCCGATAGTCTTCCATGGGGCCAGGGGCTGAAGGGTGGTGCATGGTAAATATTTGGGGGCTCCAGCTTTTCACGGGTTTTAACCCCGGAATTCCATTGAGCTCGATGATTTTGAGTCGGCCCTTGGCATCCAGGCGCATGTCCGCCCTGACATGGTCCAGGCAGTTGAGGGCTTCCATGGCCTGACGGGTGACCTTGATGGCTTCTTTTGTGTGGGTGTTGGTGGGGTTTATTTTGGTGGCACCCACTCCCCGCAGTTCCGCTCTTAAAATGGGGTACTTGCCAAACAGGGCGGCATCCACATCCACGCGGCCGGGAAGAAATTCCTGGAGTTCTCCATTGCCCAGCATGAGGACGGTATATTCCTGTCCCGGCAGATATTCTTCCACCAGGGCTGGTTGGTCAAATTCCCTGTGGATATAGGCCACCTGTTTTTCCAGGGCCTCTGGGGTTTCAACCACTGAGTTGTCGCTTATCCCCACGGATCTGGATTCATAGCTGGGTTTTACAAAGGCGGGGAAGGCGATGTCCGGCATGGGCGCTCCCTTTTCAATCTGGTAATGGTAGGGCACGGGGATCCCATGGGCATCCATGATTTTGTGGGTGGCGGTCTTGTGTATCAAGGCCTTCATGGTGGCTGCATTGGGGCCGATGTAGGGAATCTTGCGGTCATCAAGGATATCTGCCAGCCATTTTTCATCTCCGTTGCCCATCCCGATGGTTTCAGATTTTTCGGAGATGTGGTAGAGGGCACTCCAGGCAATATCAAATTTTTTCGTTTCAATGGCGGTGTAAAATTCGTCCATGGTGGAAACAAAGGCAATTTCTGCATCTTTGCCAGAGGCCTTGATGGCCTTGCAGATTTCCTCTGTCACTTTGATGTCGCCCCATCCTTGGGCATCACCGGCGGGTCCTGTAATCAATAATATTTTTTTCATTTCTCTCCTGATTTTTTTAGTACTTTATATGAAACTCCGGCCAAGGTATTGCAATTATT
>JAFLJU010000329.1 GCA_022712835.1 Desulfobacteraceae bacterium | reverse complement strand
TGTATTTCAATATTATGATATGTCATTTGATTATGATATTGCACTAAAAATCATTAATTTGATTGGTAATAAAATCCAATCAAATCCAGTCATATTAATAGATACTATGATCATTCAATCCTTATCAAAGGTGGCTGAATATTCTTGAAAAACTGCACAACCAACCTTTCCACCGGGCTCGCTGAAGCTTACCTGTGAATTGAAACATTCAGGCAGCGGCACCGCATTAACTGGTCTCAAGAATGATTATCCAGTATGTAATTTTCCTGTGGCCTTATTTAGGTGAACACAGAGTGGATAAAATCATTCATCTGCGCATAACTGATCTTTTCTACCCGGGCCTTTCCAAGGGCTTCAAGGAAGACAAAATACAGATTGCTGCCCTGTTTCTTTTTGTCTCTGGAGGCCGCCTCAATGATCTGGTCCGCTTTGTAATCCAGTTTCACCGGAAGATTCAGATTTTTTAAAAGACGGATGATCCGGTCCACATCATTTTGGGAAATCATTCCTTTTTCATGGGAAAACATTGCAGCGGCTACCATGCCCAGGGAGATGGCCCGACCATGGCCGGTCTGATCAGAGGTTTGCTGATTTAGCTTTTCAATGGCATGGCCGATGGTGTGGCCAAAATTGAGCTTTCGCCGCTCCCCCGCTTCTTTCTCGTCCTGTTGAACCACCCGGGATTTGATGGCAACGGAATCTGCCACCAGTCGGAAAATGGTATCCTGATCCAGGTCCAGGGCTTTTTGACGGTTCTGCTCAATAAATGACAGCAGGGGGGCATCACAGATCAGGCCGTGTTTGACAATTTCAGCCAATCCATTGGAAATCTCTGTCTTGGGAAGGGTTTGCAGCAGGTCAATATCGCAGATGACAAACTCCGGCTGATTAAAGACACCCACCATGTTTTTAAAAGAATCCAGATTGACCCCGTTTTTCCCCCCCACGCTGGCATCCACCTGGGAGAGAAGGGAGGTGGAGACAAATCCAAACCGCACCCCCCGCAAAAAAATAGAGGCAACAAAACCCACAATATCCGTGACAATCCCCCCACCAATTCCCAGAATAAAGCTTCCCCTGTCACAGGAGAGTTCTATCAGTTCTTTTAAAAGGGTTTCCACGGTGGCAAGGGTTTTTATCTTTTCACCGGTGCCGATGGTGAGAACGGGGCCAGGGGGAAAGTTTTTTCCATACAGGGCGTGAATATTTTCATCGGTGATGATGATGGGGGTGACGCCCGGGGGAATATAGGTGTTAATATTTGAGAGGCTTTCTCCCACATGGATGGAAGAAAGCCTTTGTTGACCATTTACCTGAAAGGTTTTCATTCGTTTGTTCCCTAATCATTTCTGATAATTGAGCGAATGGCGTTCATCTTTTTCATCACCGCCGCAAATTGTTCCGGATAAAGGGATTGCCCTCCGTCGCTCAGGGCTTCCTCGGGTTTGTTATGAACTTCGATCATTTGCCCGTCTGCCCCCAGGGCTGCCGATGCATAGGCAAGGGGAATTACCTGGTCCCGGACACCGGCCGCGTGGCTGGGATCCACAATAATCGGCAAATGGCTTTCCTTTTTGGCCGCGGGCACCACGGACAGGTCCAGGGTGTTCCGGCTGTGGCGGACAAATGTTCTGATCCCTCTTTCACAGAGGATGACATTTGAATTGCCCTCTTCCATGATATATTCTGCTGCCATGAGCCATTCCTGGAGCATGGCCGACATTCCCCGTTTTAAGATCACGGGAAGTTTGGATCTTCCCGCTCGTCGGAGCAGGGAAAAGTTTTGCATGTTTCGGGTACCGATCTGGATTACGTCCACATAGGCCTCTATCAGATCAAAATTTTCCACATCCATGACCTCGGTCACAACTGGCAGGCCTGTTTCTTCCCTGACCTTTGCTAAAAATTTGAGGCCCTGTTCTCCCAACCCCTGGAAGGAATAGGGGGATGTTCTGGGTTTGAACGCCCCTCCCCTGAAAAGTTTTGCCCCTGCCGCTTTTACAGACCGGGCAATGGACAATACCTGGTCGAGGCTTTCAACAGCACAGGGGCCGGCAATCACGGGCATGGTGCCATCGCCGAAAACAGCGTCACCAATTTTGACATGAGTATTTTCCGGCCGAAACTCCCTGCTGACAAGCTTATATGGTTTTGTCACCGGAATAACCTCCTTAACATTATCAAGCCCAAGAAAATGGGCTGCATCCACGGATCCTTTATTGTGCAGGATGCCAATGGAAACCCTATCGCCTCCGGGTATGGGCCGGGCTGTGTATCCTCGTTTCTCAATGATCTGAACAATTGCCTGAACGCGTTCCTCTGTTGTGCCTTTTTCCAATACGACTAGCATGTTGTACCTCCAAATATTCAATAAAGGGTTTTATCAGTATTCAAAAAAATGGGCAATAAAAAAGGCAGGAGATGAAGGGCAAACCGAAAATAATAAAGGCTGCCTTTTTCTCCGCAGCCTTGGGTTCTTATGTCTATTTTTTGTTCATGTCAGACAGAATCAATGCCGCGGTGAGCTTTGCCACCAACGCCAGGAATGATCTGCTGTGTTGCAGGGACAGATTTTTTCAATATTTTTTGTTTCTGTATATAAGAACATCATAATGAAGGCCATTATAGACAGAATGCAGCACTTGTCAATAAGAAAATCAAATTACTATTTGATTTTCTGCCCACTTCAAGATAGAGTTTGATAGATTAAATGGGCGTATAGGAGAATATGGAAATAACCGTTATCATTGCGGATGATCATGCTATTATCAGGGAAGGTTTAAAAAGTCTTTTGGAAAAAAAAGGCATTCGGGTGCTGGATATTGCACAAAATGGCCGGGAAGCGGTCGAAATGGCGATTGCCTTGGAGCCCACTGTCATTATGATGGATATCTCCATGCCGGATCTTAATGGGGTGGAGGCCACCGCCAGGATCAAAAGGCAAGTTCCTCATACAAAAATAATTGCCTTGTCCATGCATTCCAGTAAAACCAATATTGACAAAATGTTTGCAGCAGGTGCCTCGGGGTATATTTTAAAAGAATCGGCCTTCAGTGAATTGTATGATGCAATTCAACAAGTGGTTGCCGGTAATGTTTACCTGACCCCTTCCATTGCAAGAATGTATATGGACAACCAAGGGGGGGCTTTTTCCAACCATGACCAGATCCCTAAATTTAATAAAATTTCCATAAAAGAGCGGGAAATACTTCAGTTGGTGGCTGAAGGGGAAAAGACCCGTGATATAGCAGAAAAATTGAATGTAAGCATTAAAACTGTTGAAACCCATCGCAGAAATATTATGAAAAAATTAAATATTTTCAGTGTTGCCGGATTGACAAAATTTGCCATTAAAGAAGGGATTATCACTTTGGAATAAAAATTTAAGAATAAAAAAAGTGTGTTTTGAGCAAAAATCAGGGTTTCCCTGATTGCAAAAGAACGCAATCCTGAACTATAAGTAATAGTTAATGGATAAACGGTTTTTAAATTTTTGAAACCTAAGGTATAGCAAATGGAATATATACAATTAAAAAATGAGTCACCAGATGCGGTGGAGGCCTTAGCAGGTGGGATCGCCCATGATTTTAACAACCTTTTGTCGGCCATAAAAGGCCATGCCTCATTGATGATGAACAACATCAAACCTTCTGATCCGCTTTACGGGCACGTCACTGAAATTATTGACTGTATTGATAAGGGTTCGGAAATTGCCAATCAGCTGCTGGGGTTTGCCAAGGTGGATGCCTATTATACAAGCTCCATTGATGTGAACCGTCTGGTTCGAAAGACAATGGAAAACCTTAACCTCAAAGGGAGAAAAGTGGTGCTGGATGTGAATCTGGATACCAAAACCTTGGTGATTAATGCGGACCCTGATAAAATTGACCAGGTAATTCATGCCATTGTGGACAATGCCCTTCTGGCCATGCCCAATGGGGGGAAGCTTTCCGTGGCCACGGAAGCCGCGGCTATTTTAAATGGAACGGCCGAGGCCTATGGGTTGGAGACCGGTTTTTTTGTCAAAATAACCGTAACCGATACAGGAATCGGAATGGATTCCGAGACCCTGGAAAAAGTTTTTAAACCCTTTTATTCGGCAAATCACCAAAACTATCCAGAGAAGAAGGGATTGGGTCTTACCTTTGCGAGGGAAATTGTTCGAAATCACAATGGGGTGATTGATGTATGGAGTTCAGCCGATGTGGGGTCTGCTTTTTCTATCCTCCTTCCCCTGACCACCCCCCTTGAAAATGCGGACATGCCATCTGCGGACGAAAAATTGGTGATGGGAAATGAGTTTGTTCTGCTGGTGGATGATGAGCAGCGGATTCTCACCGTGGGAAGAGAAATCTGTAAGGCATTGGGATATAGCGTGATTACAGCGGAATCCGGTAAAAAGGCCCTGGAGATTTATGCAGAGAAAAAAGATGAAATAAATCTGGTCATCTTAGATATGATCATGCCTGAAATGAACGGGCTCGAGACGTTTTTGGAATTGCAAAAGCAAAACCCCGATATTAAGGTGCTGCTTTCAACCGGGTATTCCATTGATGAAAAAGCCCAGGAAATGCTCAAGAAAGGCTGCAAGGGATATATTTTAAAACCCTATTCCGTAATCGATTTTTCCCATAAGATACGTGAGGTCCTTGAATTATAGTCCTTTTTTTTGTTTCAGTATTGCAGGCGGGGTTGCGCTTTGCCCCCGGGCAAAAGATTCAATCCTTGACACTGTTTCTCCAATTTTTTATAACTCCCTGATGATTCTTGTAATAATAAACAAACAATTTTTTAAGATATTCCCATGATTAACTTCGACACAACGGTGCCGGTGAAATTAAAAGGGGTGGGCAAAGGTTTCTGGATTACCCTGGATACCTCCTATTCTGAAGAGGTTCTGATTTCAGAAATTGACAAACTGCTCAAAAAATTGAAGCACCTGGCAGTCAATGCAGATCTGGTATTGGATACCGGGGATGCCAAAGGACAGGAAGAGCTGATCCAGCGGATAAAAACCTATTTAAGAGAAACTTTTGAACTGGGCCTCATCTCAGATTCTCCCATAAAACGATCCGTTCCCACGGAAAGAATACGGCAAAGAGATTTGTCAAAGGGGTGGAATCAACATCGCAGTGATGTGCTGATGCTCCGGGGGCGGGTTCGGTCCGGACAAAAAATTAATGCAAAAAAACACCTGGTCATTACCGGGGATGTGAATCCGGGGGCTGAACTTACTGCCGGTGGAGACGTGATTGTGCTGGGTAAGCTTTCCGGCAAGGTGCATGCAGGTTTCCCAGATAGGGAAGATGTCATGGTTTTTGCCCTGGGGCTTAATCCCAGCCATATAAAAATTGGTTCCATTTCAGCGTTGGGTAGTGAAAACAAGGTCGGTAACATCCCGGAGTTTGCCTCGGTGAAAAACAATAAAATCATTGTACAAGACTATATGAAGGCAAGCCCGTTCCGGCAAATGCCCTGGCCGGAAGCCATTTAAACAAATAAATTTAAATTGAGGTGTGAATTGGAAGGTAAAATTATTGTCGTGACATCGGGAAAAGGAGGGGTTGGTAAAACAACCGCCACTTCGTCCATTGGTGCTGCACTTGCCCTTGAAGGAAATCGTGTGGCCATTGTTGATATGGATATCGGCTTGAGAAATCTTGATGTTGTGATGGGCCTGGAAAATCGGATTGTGTTCAATATTGTGGATGTGGTGTTGGGACGGTGTAAAGTCGAACAGGCCATTATCCGGGACAGAAGAATTGACAATCTTTTTCTCATCCCCGCCTCCCAGAGCGATAACAAAGATGTCCTGACCACTGCCGGGGTTGAGCGGGTGGCAAAGGAGTTGCGTAAACAATTTGATTATGTGATCATGGATTCTCCCGCCGGCATCGAACGGGGATTTGAAAATTCCATTGTGGGTGCCAATGAAGCCCTGGTGGTCTGTACCCCGGATGTTTCTGCCGTCAGAGATGCCGACCGGGTCATCGGGATTTTATATTCCCGATCGCTCACGCCCAAGCTGATTGTCAACCGAATTGAGCCCGCCCGGGTGAGACGTGGGGAGATGCTAAGCCATGAAGATGTCATGGATGTGCTTGCCATTGAGCTTGCAGGCCTTGTTCCCATGGACGATAAAGTGTTGATCTCTTCCAATACCGGAACCCCTCTGGTGCTCCAGAATGACTCAAAGGCGGGTCAGGCCTTCAGACGGATTGCTCGCCGTCTCAATGGCGAAGAAGATGTGCCCTTTGTAGTTCCCACCGATAAATCAAATATGTGGAGCAAAATCAGCAAAACATTCGGGTTAAGCCAATAAGGAGAATTGAATGCTATCAGGATTATTAAAACGCTTTACCGGTCAGAAAAATAAAAGCAAAGATGAAGCCAAGAAAAGGCTTCAATTCTCTTTGATCTATGACAAACTTGAGGTCAATGACACCACCTTGATTGATCTTCAAAACGATATTGTGGATGTGATTTCAAAATATTTTGAAATTGACAGAGAGGGTCTGGAGTTAAAGGTCAAACGGGATGATGATGTTTCCGCCCTGGTCTTTAACACCCCCATCCTCCATGTGAGAAGAAAGCGGGCATAGCTTTCAAGAATTTGCATTTAGCCGTTAGCATTTAGCCGTTAGCTAATACCTAAATGCTAAAAGCCCGCGCGATAGCGCGGAAATTTAAAAACAAAGATCCGGTCTTTATCCAAGACCGGATCTTTGTTTTTTTGTCTGCTTTTTAAATCCTTAGGGTCTACTCTTCTATTTTGGTTACCTTTATCGCCAGTTCCTGAAGCTGGGCCGGAGCTGCTTTGGAAGGGGCACTGGTCAGAAGGCAGGTGGCTTTCTGGGTTTTCGGGAATGCAATAACGCTTCGGATGGAATCTTCCTTGCACAGGATCATCATCAACCGATCCAACCCAAAGGCAAGTCCACCATGGGGGGGAGCACCCGAAGCCAGTGCTTCCAGGAGAAATCCGAATTTTTCCTGGGCTTCTGTTTCATCGATGCCCAGGCAACCCAGGACGCGTTCCTGGAGATCTGTGTCATGGATACGAATACTGCCGCCACCGATTTCGATCCCGTTTAAGACCAGGTCATAGGCCCGGGATTTCATCTCAAGGGGGGCAGTTGAAAGCTTGTCAATATCCGCTTCAAGGGGGGCGGTAAAGGGATGATGGAGGGAATGGTACCGTTTTTCTGTTTCGTCGTAATCAAACATGGGAAATTCGGTCACCCAGGTAAATTCAAACACGTCATCGGAGACCAGCCCCTGGCGGCGTCCCAATTCATTTCTCAACTGTCCCAGGGCCTCATTGGTGATCTTGGGCTGATCTGCCACAAAAAAGACAATATCCCCAACTTCAAGGTTCAGGCGTTGTTTAAGGGCATCTTTTTCCTCATCGGTGAAAAATTTGGCAATGGGAGACTGCCATTCATCTTCTTTTATTTTGATCCAGGCAAGCCCCTTGGCCCTGTATACGGCAACAAATTCGGTGAGTTCATCGATCTGTTTCCGGCTGAAGCTTGCACACCCCTTGGCGTTTATGGCTTTGACAAGTCCGCCGTTCTTTACCACATTGGCAAATACCTTAAATCCGGCATCCTTTACAATGTCCGATACATTACACAGTTCCAGGCCAAATCTTAAGTCGGGCCGGTCCAGGCCGAATCGATCCATGGCCTCGTCATAGGTGATCTGGGGAAAGGTCGGCGCAAGGTCCATTCCCAAAACATCCTTAAAAATCTTTTGGATCAATCCTTCGGCAATTTTCATGATTTCATGTTCATCCACAAAGGAGAGCTCCATATCGATCTGGGTGAATTCCGGCTGGCGATCTGCCCGCAGATCTTCATCCCTGAAGCATTTAACAATCTGGTAGTACCGGTCAAACCCTGCGATCATCAGCAGCTGTTTAAACAACTGGGGAGACTGGGGCAGGGCATAAAATTCCCCCTGGTTGACCCGGGAGGGAACCAGATAATCCCTGGCGCCTTCCGGGGTGCTCTTGGTCAGAACGGGGGTTTCGATATCTATGAATCCCTGGTTGTCCATATAGTTTCTGATGGCCTTGGTGGCCGTGTGTCGATCCAGGATATTTTTTTTGAGCTTGGGGCGCCGCAGATCCAGATACCGGTATTGAAGGCGCAGGGTTTCAGAGGTTTCCACCCGTTCATCAATTTGGAAGGCAGGGGTCTTGGCCCGGGAAAAAATTTTGAGTTCCTCCACAAGGATTTCAATGGCGCCGGTCTCCATCTGGGAGTTGCGCATATCTCCTGGTCGGGCAGACACTTTCCCTTTGATACCCAGGACATATTCGCTCCTTATCTCCTGGGCTTTTTCATGGACGCTTTCCGAAATCACCGGGTTGAAAACGATCTGGGTAACGCCGTCCTTGTCCCGTAAATCAACAAAAACAACCCCGCCATGATCCCGGCGGTGTTGTACCCATCCCATTAATACTACTTGCCTATCGATATCGGTATCCCTTAGCTGGGAACAGGTATGTGTTCTTTTCATTTTTCCAAGTAAATCAGTCACGTTTGTTTCCTTAATCCTATTATTTTTATAAAACAATCATTTTTTTAAAATGGCGATCAGGTCCGGTATCAGCTTTTCAATGGCGATGAAGGTCTGTTCTTTTGTATTCATATTTCTTAAAATCAGTTGGTTTTCAGCCAATTCATTGTCACCTGCTATGAGCACATGGGTGGCATTAAGCTTGTTTGCCCTTTTCATAAGACTTTTCAGACTTTTCCCCCGAAAATCAACATCGGTTCTGAACCCGGCCAGATTCAGGTCACAGGACCAGTGATAGGCCTTTGCCAGGGCGGCTTCCCCCAGGGCAACAATGAATAGGTCCAGGGGGGGCTCCGGGCAATTAGGTTCCAGTTGTGCCATGACTTCCACCAAACGATCAAACCCGATGGCAAAGCCGATGGCAGGGGTGGCAGGTCCTCCCAGTTCTTGGACCAGACCGTCATATCTTCCGCCGCCTGCAACCGCACTCTGGGCTCCCAGGGTGGTGGTCTTGATTTCCCAGGCTGTCCGGGTATAATAATCCAGCCCCCGGACCAGGGATTTGTCCACCTTAAACTCAACTCCCTGTCGCGTAAGCGCTGTCCGGACAATGGTAAAATGATCATCACAGGCAGGGCATAGATGATCAATGGTTGCGGGTGCTCCCTCTAATGCTTCCTGGCAGCTTGCCATCTTGCAGTCAAGAATCCGTAACGGGTTTTTTTTGATTCGCCGGGCGCAGTTTTCGCACAGGGCTTCTTTTCGTTCCCCTAGAAAATCCAGCAATGCTTTTTGAAAAGAAGGCCGGCATTCAGGGCATCCCAGGCTGTTGACATGGGCGGTAAGTCCCGTAAGCCCCAAGCGCTTGAACAGCTCGTTGAGTAAAAAAATCAGCTCAACGTCAATGTAGGCGGATTCAACGCCGAACACCTCGGCATCAATCTGGTAGAATTGTCGGTACCTCCCCTTCTGGGGTCTTTCCCGCCGGAACATGGGGCCGGTCATGTAAAATTTTCTCACCGGATCTGTTGCGTACAGCTTATGCTGGATATAGGCCCGGCAAATGGATGCGGTGGCCTCGGGCCTCAGGGTCAGCAGATCCTTGTTTCTGTCGGAAAAGGTATACATCTCTTTTTCGACAATGTCGGTGGTTTCTCCGATGCTCCTGGCAAACAGATCTGTTTTTTCCAGAACAGGGATCCTGATTTCTTTGAATCCAAAGGATTCAAACAGGGAAAATGCCTCTCGCTCAACTTTCTGCCACAAGGATATGTGCTCGGGCAGTATATCTCTAAACCCTCGTATGGTCTGCATTGTAGTTATCTTTATCTTTAAAAATTATCACCAAAAATGAATATAAACGATATATATAGATTAAAATCAACGTGTTGGTCAATATGTATTCAAGATTGGCCCATAATAATCTTAGGTAATTGGGAAAAAATTTATGAAACTAAGGTTCTAATTTTTTTATTTTTAGAAACATGGTATGAAGAAAGGGCACAAACCTCAATATATAGGTGGTCCCCATGGGTGATAAACCTAGTTATGAAGAACTGGAACAATATATAAAGCGTTTGGAAAATACTGTTTTCCAAAAAATTCGGGCAGAAGCTGTCAACAAAGCGCTGTTTCAAATTGCCAGTGCTCAAAATACCAGCGAGACCCTACAGGAGTTTTATCGGTCTATTCACCGGCACCTGTCAGCGCTCCTGGACATGACCAATTTTTATATTGCCATTTATTACAAAACAAAAAATGCCATTCGATATGTCTATCAGGTGGACGAAAAAGATGAGTCTGTTCCCAAGTGGGTACATAGGTATACGGAAAATCCTTCCCTGACCGGGGATGTGATTCTTGGGAAAACGCCTCTGTTCCTGGATGAAAAAGCCTTGCAGGAACGGTTTGCCCAAGGCCGGGTAAAGGGACGGCTGCCCAAAGTCTGGCTGGGGGTGCCCCTGATGATTCAGGCGCAGGTTTTGGGCGTTATGGCGGTTCAGAGTTATTCCAACCCCGATCAGTTTACAAGGACCGATGTGGAACTGCTCAGCTTTGTTTCCGAGCAGATTGCCCTCTCCATAGAGAGAAAGCGGTCTGAAAATGAGTTGAAACAGGCCCGGAAAAGACTGGTTCGGTCTGAAAAATTGGAAGCCATTGGAACCCTGGCCAGCGGAATTGCTCATGATTTTAATAATACCCTGTCCATTACCCTTGGAAATATCAACCTGGCCCAGATGATGGCTTCTCCTGATCAGCAAATGGAGTATCTTTCCGATGCAGAAGCGTCGGTTCTCCAGGCAAAGGAGCTGGCCGCAAAGTTTATTGTTTTCTCCAAGGGCGGGATTCGCATTAAATCCCACATTGATACCCATGGCCTTTTAAAAGAAACCCTGGCCTCCATTGCGGAGTCCGAGGGGATCGAATATGAGTTGATTGTCGCGGATCTTCCGCCGGTGATGGAAGCCGATCAGGGCCAGATGAAAGAGGTGGTAAAAAATATTGTTGTCAATGCAGCCGAAGCCATGGATATGGAAAAACCCGTAGTGGTAACGGCCGGTGTTCATCCTAAAAAGCC